>NZ_JALDUM010000001.1:0-193696 GCF_023109515.1 Streptococcus mitis | reverse complement strand
GGTGCTGGAGATACTGGCTCATCCACCTTTGGTGCTGGCACCGCTGGTTCTTCTGATTTTGGCGCTGGAGATACTGACTCATCCGCTTTCGGCGCTGGAGATACTGGCTCATCCGCTTTCGGTGCTGGAGATACTGGCTCATCCACCTTTGGTGCTGGAGTTGCTGGCTCTTCTGTTTTCGGTGCTGGAGTCGATGGTAACTCTGCTTTTGGTGCTGAAGTCGATGGTCCTTCTGCTTTTGGCATTGGAGACGCTGGTGCCTCTGCTTTCGGTGCTGGAGTCGATGGTTCTTCTGCTTTTGGCATTGGAGTCGATGGCGCTTCTACTTTCGGTGCCGGAGTCACTGGTACCTCTGCTTTTGGCGCTGGCGCTTCAGAACTTGGATTTGAAGCTACAGGTTGATTTGTAGTTCCTATATTTGAAGGGGCCTTGTCTGCTGCTGGACTTGATTCAGTTGAGTTTCCTGACCCATTTGTAGTATATGCAGATGGAGCATTTAAAGTTTCTGACCTTGTTTCTGCTTTTGACGCTACTGGAGCTTCTGTTTCTTCCTTAACTTCTGGGCTTGTCTCTGCTGGTGCTTCTGAGGCAAGTTCTTCACCCGATTCTTCCGCTCTTTCCACTACTGGAGCTGATACAGGCTGATAGACTGGGCTATAGTTCACAGCCATTTTTTCAACTTTCTCAGTGACATCTGTTAATTCAAAAGTAACAGCTTTTGTCTCTTGATCTTTCTTGAGCAAGACTTCGTAAGTGCGAACTTCGCCACTTGCACCACTTTCCTTGATGACAATCTTGTGTTTTGTGACTGTATCTGAAATCGTTTCAGCTTCAGTAAAGTACAATTCATTGTGCGGTAAGAATAAATTCTTGCCTGAAGTTTGATTCATTTCTTGGAGTACATCTACAGGGATATTACTTGCTTCGCTGATAACACTTAATGTGTCCCCCCACTTAATAACATACTTAAATAAATCACCTTCTTTTTGAATATCAGCCTTTACTTCTGCAACTGTTCTGGCTACCCAGACACCATCTTGTTCATTAGCTGATACAGTTGGAGCTAAAAAGCCCAGACCTAGTAGAATCACACCTGTCGCAACAATTGCACCAGTTCTCAATTTTCTAAAACCACGGAGGGACAAGCTTCCTCTAACATTTGTTTGTCTCATAATGTTTATTTTTCCTCACTATTCTATATTTTCCAAAGTAAACCCTGCCTAGGTCTACTAGCCTATGTTTGCGATATGGATAGGCTTCTACAGATTTATCTATCTATTTTCAAGATAAGATTTCTATAGATTTTTATGCACAATTCCATATATAAGTTATGAAATTCCTTTCTAATAAATTCCATAGCTTTAGTATATCATATTTAAACACTAAAGTACAAAGAAAGCAACTGAAAGCAATGATTTTCACCACTGCTTTCAGCTCTATTTTGTATTGTTAAATAGCCATTCTCTATCCACCATTCTTGAATAGAAAAACAAGATGCTTTCTCTATTTCCAGAATCATTTTTTCAAACTTATTCACCATCCAGCAAGAGCTCTTTTGGTTGTTTTCTAAGGAGATTGCTTGAAGCAAGTGCCATAACGAGAACCACTAAAACCAAGGCCAGGACAAAGACGATAATAAAGTCTGATGTCTGAATAGAAATGTCTAGACTCGACAAGGTCTTACTAAAGCCATCTACTTCTGCACCACCACCAAGGTTAGAGGCTTGAGCAGCCTTGCTAGCCTGCTTAGCAACACCTGAAGTGACATTGGCAAGAACAGTGTTTCCGATTGCACGTGCTGTGTAGTTGGCTAAGAAGTATGCAGAAACAAGAGCAGGGATGGCAATCAAGATGGATTCAGTGATGAATTGACCCAAGATACTTGCCTGCTTGAGACCAATAGAGAGGAGAATACCCACTTCCTTGCGACGGGCATTGATCCAAAGGCTGAGTAAGAGGGCAAGGAGAAGAACTGAGAAACTCAAGCTACCCCAGAAGAGGAGATTGGCCATCTTGTACATACCAGAAATGGATTGCTCAAGAGCTGGGTAGTTAGATGAGCTCTTAACGAGTGTATAGCTCTTCCAGTTGATACCACTGATGCCATTCAACTCTTTCATAACATCATCCAAGTTCTTGTCCGCTGTTACAAAGAAGGTTGCGTCCCCATAAATAGCTGTGTCTTCTGTGTATCCATAAAGTTTTGCAGCAGTGTGAATGTCTGTAATAGCTGTATTTTCATAGAGTTCTTGTGAGTAAGTCACTGCCGACTTATTGTGACCATCAAAGAGTCCCTTGATTGTCACTTCAACTGTTTCCTTAGCACCTTTTTCATTGTCTGCGTCGTAGACATTGGAGTCCAGTTTAACCTTGTCCCCTACTTTCCAGCCGTGTTTGGCTGCCAAGTCCTTGTGCAGGAGGATCTTGTCCTTGTCGTCGTTGGTTAGGTGCTCACCTTCGACCAACTTATAAGAACCAGAGACAAACTTGTCTTCTTTAGAGGAGTCATTGACACCTGTAATCATCAAGCTACTTCCAAAATGTTTGGCACGGTCAGGTGTCAGATTTTTCTTGGTATCTGGCGTTTCGATGAGTTCATAGCCAGTCAAATCCCCAATAGCGTTGATGCGTTTAACATAAGACTCGATGGCCTTGTTTTCGGTGATTTTTTTGATATCCTCACCCTTGATATTCCCAGCACCACGTGGCGTTCCTTGATTAACGCGACGATTGATTTGCATGGAGAAGCTGTTGGTGATATTTTTAAATGTCTCCTGAGAAGCCTTGGCAGTAGCTCCCTTGATGGACAAGCCGACCAAACTCAAGCTAGCCATGAGGAGAATAATCAGGAAGATGACAATCGATTTGAAAAACTTCCTTGTAACATAGGCAAATGCGTTGTGTAACATAGGTTTCCTTTCTAGATTTTGTTTTATAATCCTATCAAAACAAGCTTAAATTATTTACTAGTATTGCGAGTTTCAGTCAGTTTCTTATCCTTCAACTCAAGTGTAATATCTGACGCTTGTGCCACTTCTTTACTGTGGGTTACGACAATGACACATTTACCTGTTTTCTGGGCAAGTGATTTGAGCAGTTCGACAATATCTCCAGCAGTCTTAGGATCCAAATTTCCTGTTGGCTCATCAGCTAGAATAACTGGAGCTTCTGAGACCAAACTGCGAGCAATGGCAACACGTTGTTGTTGACCACCTGATAACTGGAGAACATTCCGCTTGATCTGGCTTTCATCCAAACCAAGCTCAAGCAGTGTATCCTTGCTTGCCTTTTTATTGACCAAGCGGATATTTTCCAGTGGAGAAAGATAATCTATCAAATTATAATTTTGAAAGACCAGGGAAATATGGTGCATACGATGGTAAGAATAGCCCTTCTTACGAATGTCCTCTCCTTGGAAAAGGATAGAACCTTCAACAGGACTGTCTAGACCAGCAAGGAGGGACAAGAGAGTGGATTTTCCTGCTCCTGACTCACCAATAATACTGTAAAATTTCCCGGGTTCAAAATTATAATTGATCTGATATAAAACTGCCTCAGCAGTGTTCTTATAACGGTAGGTAACATCTTGTAATTGTAATAAAGTCATGATTTCTCCTTCTTAACTAATAGATGATAAAATTTCTTTAGGTGATTTTCTAAATAAGAATAGGAAACAAAGGGCTACAGATAAGCAACTAATCAACAACAGAAAGACATAGGATTCTGCAAAAGATAGGATGCTGGCTGATAAACCGCTTGCTTTGGCTAGCGTATCTTGTAAGGCTGCCTGATCTCCACTTGCAAGTAGGGTTTGGAGTAGGTAAGATGTGATTGCGTTTCCTGCAACAAATGCTGGAAGTAAAGCTCCAAGAGATACCAAAATAACCTCTAAACAGAATTGTAGGAAGATCGAGCTCTTGCCTTTTCCAAGTGCAAGTAAAATCCCCACTTCGTAGACCCTTTCTCTCAACCAGAGAGACAAGACCAAAATTAAGGCTCCAGCTCCAGCTATCAACATCCCATAAAGGAAGATGGTTAGGAAGGTTTGGAAGGTTGCAACTGAGTCTTTGATTTGTTCAAAAGCCTTGTTTTCCTTTTCGACTTGATAGCCTTGATTTTCCAAAGACAAGTTTTCTACCTGCTTCATGAGTCCTTCCATTTCCTTAGGATTTTCTACATAAAAGCGCGCTGCACTGACTAGAGATTCACCATTTCCCAAAAGGCTTTGGCTACTTTCATAGTCTGTAAAGACTTGGTTTTCACTGAAGTCAGAAGACAAGCCCGTAAATTTCTCTTGTTTTTTACCAGAGAAGATTCCGACGATTTCAAACTCGACAGTTTGTCCTTTCCCAGCTTCTGACTGTCCAGCATCCAAGCGAAGCTTGTCATGAAGCGAAAGACCGTTCTTCTTAGCCAACTCTTCGTGGATGATGATTTTCTTTGAATCCCCTTTTTGAAGATGTCGCCCTTCTTTTAAGTTGAAAGCCGAGCTGGTGAAGGTCACATCCTTGGATGAATCCTCAAGAGCCGTTAAGCTAACCAGGTTCCTGTCCGCAGCTGACAAATCATCACGTTCAACGCTCTGCTCGCCACTCACTGCTTCCTTGTCTTTTAGTTTTGCGACCATCTCGAGTTCAGGAGAAACATTTTCCAGTCCCTTAATCTTGCTTACAGATGCTAGGTCTGACAACTTGAAAGTCTGCCCATTTTCTATCTTCTTAATAGAAAAAGAGGTATTGAGTGATTTGTAAAGATTGGTTTCAACTGTTTTGTTGGACTTCATCAGAGTCAAACAGGCTGAAATTCCAGCCAATAGGACCAATAAAATCAGAAATAAAATAAAACTTCTCAGTCGTTTTCTGCTGACATAAGCCCAAGCTCTTTGGATTGGATTCATTTGTCACCTCCATATTTGTAAGACTATTATAAAATCCAAATATGAAATGTTTATGAAATATAAAAAAAGAGCAAAATTTTTTTGCTCTACTTGAATTAGATGAAAAAAAGAGCTAGCCTAAGCTAACTCTTATCCTATGCGGAGAGAGGGACTTGAACCCTCACGACCTAAAGCGGTCACAGGATCCTTAGTCCTGCGCGTCTGCCAATTCCGCCATCCCCGCGTCGATTACTTCACTAGTATATCAACTTTTAGGATACTTGTCAATACTTTTTTCAATTTTTTTCATTTCATCAACCAAATTACTCTGAAATTTCATTTAGATTTTCATCTACTAACTTAGCTCCGAGTGTATTTTTGAAATGATCTAGGGCAAATTGATGGTTTTCAGGCCAGATGGAAGCAACAGCTGGTTTAACAATCTCGATATCATATCCTAGATTATAGGCATCTATAGCTGTATGCAGGACACAGATATCCGTCAAAACTCCTGTTAAAATAACGGTAGAAATTCGACGCTCTCTCAAACGGATATCCAGGTCAGTCCCTGAAAAAGCTGAGTAATGGCGTTTATCCATCCAAAAGACACGACTGTCTGAACCATGCTCTTGATAAAAGGTCCCCAAATCTCCGTATAAATTGCGTCCACTAGTCCCAATCAAATTGTGAGGAGGAAATAGCTTGCTTTCTGGATGGAAACAATCGTTTTCTTCATGAGCATCAATAGTAAAGAAGATGTAATCTCCGCGTTCAAAAGCTAATCGAGTTACCTTGCTAATGGCTTCCGAAATCGCCTGAGCTGGAGCACCTGCTGTCAGCTTCCCACTATCAGCAACAAAATCTTCTGTATAATCAATCGAAATCAAAGCTTTAGCCATTAGTAATCTCTTTTCTTCACTTCTTCAAAAATATCTGAAATCAAGACCTTAAGGTAGGTTCCCTTCATTCCAAGTGAGCGACTTTCAATAATCCCTGCCGACTCAAGTTTACGAAGGGCATTGACAATCACAGAACGGGTGATTCCGATACGGTCTGCAATCACAGACGCAGTCAACTGCCCTTCATTTCCATTTAACTCCCCTAAAATGGCTGAAACAGCACGAAGTTCGGAGTAAGAAAGGGTATTAACCGCCATGGTAACAGCAGTACGGCGACGGATATTTTTCTCATCTTCTTCACGCTGGAAGTTAAGGAGTTGAATCCCAACAACGGTACTCGCAATCTCAACAAGAATCAAGTCCTCGTCTTCGAATTTTTTATCATTGCGCCAAATAATCAAAGAACCAAGGCGAATCCCTGATACATGGATTGGTGCAATGGTCGTCAAACCATCTGGAAAGTCGGCACGACTTTCCACAGGAAAAATACTTAAATCATGATCAACTGTCAGATTGGCTTCTGTATCGTAAATCATGTTCGCACCTTGAATGTAGTCATCCGGGAAAATTTTAGTTTGGAAGAATTGCTCGACACGATCTGTATTGGTTTTGTAACGCATAAAATAGCCAAGGAGACGTCCCTTGCTATTAACGATACAGGCGTTACAGTCAATAATATCTGCCAATTGACGGGTAATCGCATTGTAGGGGAGTTCTTCCTGCAACTGCTCCTCTGAGCGCTTCAGGATAGAAGTAATTTTTCTAGTTTTTTCTAATAAATGTGCCATTTTTCACCTCGAATTTAATCGCTATCATTATAACATAAACAGCTTGAATTTTCAATTATTATCTGAAAATTGCTTATTTAATTGCAATTTGAAAAAACAAGAATATTTTTAATTAAATTGCTTCTTTTCTATTGACAAGCCCCTTATTTTTGTGTATTATAATATTACAAGAAGATAATATATTTATTTTATTTATCTTTCTTTTTCCATTCGGTCTCCTTATATAAAAAAGCGATTCATTTTGAACCGCTTTTTATTATTTATCGCCCTTGTTACGAATCACAAAGCCTGTTTTCTTTTCGCTTGAAGTATTGCGTGGTTTTTTATTATCCTTACGGTAACGTTTTTCCTTATCAAAACGATCGTTGCCACGACTTCCTTTTTTGAAATCATCACGGCGACCACCACGACGGTTGTCTCCTCGGCGATTATCACGACGGTCATCTCCACGACGACCTCCCTTAGCGTTACCACCGAAGCCATTACCTGATGGTTTAAATGGCAGTGGTTTTTCACGTGCAATCTCCACTTCAGGAAGACTATCTGGGTCTTGAACAGTCAGACTCAAGATATACATTGCCAATTCTTCTGGAGTAAATTCGGCAGCTAGCTTACGAGCATCCTTACCAAATTTCTCAAAGTTGCCACGGATAGTTTCATCTGCAAAATCACGTTCGATTTTCTTGAGAGCTACCTGTTTTTTTGCTTGGAAGGCTTCTTCTGCACTTGCAGGTTTGAGACCTTTCATGCGTTTCTTGGTCAAATTCTCAATGATTTGGAGGTAGCCCATTTCATTTGGTGATACGAAAGTAATAGACTGACCTGACTTACCAGCACGACCTGTACGACCGATACGGTGAACATAACTTTCAGGATCTTGTGGAATATCGTAGTTATAGACATGGGTCACACCTGAAATATCCAAGCCACGCGCTGCAACATCTGTCGCAACCAAAACATCAAGATTGCCATTTTTAAAGTCACGAAGGACACGAAGACGTTTGTTTTGGTCTAGGTCTCCATGAATTCCTTCTGCACGGAAGCCACGGATTTTAAGACCACGAGTCAATTCATCTACACGACGTTTTGTACGACCAAATACGATAGCAAGTTCTGGTTGTTCCACATCCATGAGACGAGTCATGGTATCAAATTTTTCTTGTTCTTTAACACGAATATAGTACTGGTCAACCAATTCTGTTGTTAATTCCTTAGCCGCAATCTTCACATGCTCAGGTTCTTTCATAAACTGAACACCGATACGTTTGATGGCATCTGGCATAGTTGCTGAGAAAAGCAAAGTTTGACGGTTTTCAGGGACACGAGAAATGATAGCTTCGATATCTTCAAGGAAGCCCATGTTGAGCATTTCATCTGCTTCGTCAAGGATGAGGGTTTCAATATCTTGTAATTTCAAGGCCTTGCGTTTAATCAAGTCCAAGAGGCGACCAGGTGTTCCCACCACGATATGGGCACCAGATTTAAGAGCCTTAATTTGTTTTTCAATGCTTGATCCGCCATATACTGAACGGACTTTAACTCCCTTACTACGACCAAAGCGGAACAATTCCTCCTGACTTTGGACAGCAAGTTCACGTGTTGGAGCGATAACCAAAGCTTGGATGGTCGCTTCTTCTGTACGGATTTTTTCAAGGGTAGGCAAGCCAAAGGCTGCAGTTTTTCCTGTACCAGTCTGAGCTTGACCGATAACGTCCTTGCCTTCAAGGGCCAAGGGAATGGTTTGTTCTTGGATCGGACTGGCTTCTACAAAACCAGCTTTTTCAATCTCTGCTAGCAAATCAGCAGACAAGTTTAATTCATTAAATTTCACGTTCTTCTTCTTTCTAAAGGTGGTGCGAAGCCACCCTATAGGGCTTAGTTTATACTTTTCTTTTTATGACGTATTTTCATATACTGGATATAAAATCGTGTTGCTTCTTTTCCACAAAAGAAAAGTACTGTTTTCTTTGCAACCTATCTAGTATAACACAAGAGAGAAGCAAAAGATAGTTAAATCCGTCTATAATGTCATGTAAACGATTTTTCTGAGAAAATGAGGATGAAATTTCCACTATTTCATAAACTTTTTTAAAGCGTAGCAGAATTGTGCAAAAGTTTTTTTCTTGTGCTAGAATGAAATTCGAATAGGAGGAACTCTAAATGTTAACTTATGATTTAATCGTTATCGGATTTGGTAAAGCTGGTAAAACACTAGCTGGTAAATTGGCTTCAGCTGGCAAAAAAGTTGCCCTCGTTGAACGTAGCAAAGCTATGTACGGTGGAACTTGTATCAACATTGGTTGTATCCCAACTAAGACTTTGCTGGTTGCTGCTGAGAAAGACTTGCCTTTTGAAGAAGTGATTGCTACCAAAAACACTATCACTGGTCGCCTCAACGGTAAAAACTATGCTACTGTTGCTGGTACAGGCGTGGACATCTTTGATGCGGAAGCTCACTTCCTTTCAAATAAAGTCATCGAAATCCAAGCTGGTGATGAAAAGAAAGAACTGACTGCTGAAACAATCGTCATCAACACTGGTGCTGTTTCAAACGTCTTGCCAATCCCTGGACTTGCTACAAGCAAAAACGTCTTTGACTCAACAGGTATCCAAAACTTGGACAAATTACCTGAAAAACTTGGAATTCTTGGTGGCGGAAATATCGGTCTTGAATTTGCTGGTCTTTACAACAAACTTGGAAGCAAGGTCACAGTCCTAGATGCCTTGGATACTTTCCTTCCTCGTGCAGAACCTTCCATCGCAGCTCTTGCTAAACAATACATGGAAGAAGACGGTATTGAATTGCTTCAAAATATCCGTACTACTGAAATTAAAAATGACGGTGACCAAGTGCTTGTCGTAACTGAAAATGAAACTTACCGTTTCGACGCCCTTCTTTACGCAACTGGACGCAAACCAAATGTAGAACCACTTCAACTTGAAAATACAGATATTGAACTAACTGAACGTGGTGCTATTAAAGTAGACAAACATTGTCAAACAAACGTTCCTGGTGTCTTTGCAGTTGGAGATGTCAACGGTGGCCTTCAATTTACTTACATTTCACTTGATGACTTCCGTGTTGTTTACAGCTACCTTGCTGGAGATGGTAGCTACACGCTTGAAGACCGTCTCAATGTACCAAACACTATGTTCATCACACCTGCACTTTCACAAGTTGGTTTGACTGAAAGCCAAGCAGCTGATTTGAAACTTCCATACGCCGTTAAGGAAATTCCTGTTGCAGCCATGCCTCGTGGTCACGTAAATGGAGACCTTCGTGGAGCTTTCAAAGCTGTTGTTAATACTGAAACAAAAGAAATTCTTGGAGCAAGCATCTTCTCAGAAGGTTCTCAAGAAATCATCAACATCATCACTGTTGCTATGGACAACAAGATTCCTTACACTTACTTCACAAAACAAATCTTCACTCACCCAACCTTGGCTGAGAACTTGAATGACTTGTTTGCGATTTAAGTTGAGATTTAATCGTATCGAACAGCCCTCTGAGGGCTGTTTTCATTTCTGCGAAATCTCATACTCTTCGAAAATCAAATTCAAACCACGTCAGCTTCACCTTGCCGTACTCAAGTACAGCCTGCGGCTAGCTTCCTAGTTTGCTCTTTGATTTTCATTGAGTATCAAATCTGTCTTTTCCCTCTTTTATGATATAATAGAAACATGAAATTAAAAACTACTTTGGGCCTCCTAGCTGGGCGCTCTTCCCACTTCATTTTAAGCCGTCTTGGCCGTGGAAGTACGCTCCCAGGAAAAGTCGCCCTTCAATTTGATAAAGATATTTTACAAAACCTTGCTAAGAACTACGAGATTGTCGTGGTCACTGGAACCAACGGAAAAACCCTGACAACTGCCCTCACTGTCGGCATTTTAAAAGAGGTTTATGGTCAAGTTCTGACCAACCCAAGCGGTGCCAACATGATTACAGGAATTGCGACAACCTTCTTAACCGCCAAATCTTCTAAAACTGGGAAAAATATTGCCGTCCTAGAAATCGACGAGGCCAGTCTATCTCGTATCTGTGACTATATCCAGCCAAGCTTATTTGTTATCACGAATATCTTCCGTGACCAGATGGACCGCTATGGTGAGATTTACACAACTTACAAGATGATTTTGGATGCTATTCGTAAAGTGCCTACTGCCACTGTTCTCCTTAATGGAGACAGCCCACTTTTCTACAAGCCAGCTATTCCAAATTCTGTACAGTATTTTGGTTTTGACTTGGAGAAAAGACCAGCCCAGCTGGCTCACTATAATACAGAAGGGATTCTCTGTCCTGACTGCCAAGGAATCCTCAAATATGAGCATAATACCTATGCAAATTTGGGTGCCTATATCTGTGAAGGCTGCGGATGTAAACGTCCTGATATCGACTATCGCTTGACAGACTTGGTTGAGTTAACCAACAATCGCTCTCGCTTTGTCATTGACGGACAAGAATACGGTATCCAAATCGGTGGTCTCTACAATATCTACAACGCCCTAGCTGCGGTTGCCATCGCCCGTTTCCTTGGTGCAGATTCACAACTCATCAAGCAAGGATTTGATAAGAGCCGTGCTGTCTTTGGACGCCAAGAAACCTTCCATATCGGTGACAAGGAATGTACCCTCGTCTTGATTAAAAATCCAGTCGGTGCAACTCAAGCTATCGAAATGATCAAACTAGCACCTTATCCATTTAGCCTATCTGTCCTCCTCAATGCTAACTATGCAGACGGAATTGATACCAGCTGGATCTGGGATGCTGATTTTGAACAAATCACTGAGATGGATATTCCAGAAATTAACGCTGGAGGTGTTCGTCATTCTGAAATCGCACGTCGCCTACGAGTAACTGGCTATCCAGCTGATAAAATTACTGAAACAAGTAGTCTGGAACAAGTTCTTAAGACCATTGAAAACCAAGACTGCAAGCATGCTTATATCCTGGCTACCTATACTGCTATGCTTGAATTCCGCGAACTGCTGGCTAGTCGTCAGATTGTTAGAAAGGAAATGAACTAATGGTTTATACTTCACTTTCCTCAAAAGCTGGCAATTACCCTTATCAGCTCAACATTGCTCACCTCTACGGAAATCTCATGAATACCTATGGGGACAATGGAAACATCCTCATGCTCAAGTATGTTGCTGAAAAGCTGGGAGCCCATGTGACGGTTGACATCGTTTCTCTCCATGATGACTTTGATGAAAATCACTACGACATCGCCTTTTTCGGTGGCGGTCAAGACTTTGAACAAAGTATTATTGCAGACGACCTACCTGCCAAAAAAGAAAGCATTGACAACTACATCCAAAACGACGGTGTGGTTCTGGCTATCTGCGGTGGTTTCCAACTATTGGGTCAATATTATATTGAAGCTTCAGGGAGACGTATCGAAGGACTAGGGGTCATGGGACATTATACCCTCAACCAGACCAATAACCGTTTTATCGGTGACATCAAGATTCACAATGAAGATTTCGATGAAACCTATTATGGTTTTGAAAATCATCAGGGCCGTACCTTCCTCTCAGATGACCAAAAACCACTGGGACAGGTTGTCTATGGAAATGGAAATAACGAAGAAAAGGTCGGCGAAGGAGTGCATTATAAAAATGTTTTCGGTTCTTACTTCCACGGGCCTATTCTCTCTCGCAATGCCAATCTGGCTTATCGCCTAGTCACTACAGCCCTCAAGAAGAAATATGGTCAGGACATCCAACTCCCTGCCTATGAAGACATTCTCAGCCAAGAAATCGCTGAGGAATACAGCGACGTCAAAAGCAAGGCTGACTTTTCTTAAACCAAGAAAAACCATATCAAAGAGCTCCGTTATCTTGTCGGAGTTTTTTTGTCTTTTCTTTTACCCTTCTCCCTTGCATTTTCTCTCATTTTTTGCCAAAATAGAGGGGTAGAAAGAAGGTAGCATATGTCTAAATTACAACAAATCGTAACATATCTTGAATCAGAAAAACTAGACGTCGCTGTCGTATCTGACCCCGTCACAATCAATTACCTCACTGGCTTTTACAGTGATCCCCATGAACGCCAAATGTTCCTTTTTGTCCTAGCGGATCAGGAACCCCTCCTTTTTGTCCCAGCCCTTGAAGTGGAGCGTGCGAGCAGCACTGTTTCCTTCCCAGTTGTGGGCTATGTGGACTCTGAAAATCCATGGCAAAAAATGAAACATGCTCTTCCACAACTTGACTTCAAACGTGTCGCTGTTGAGTTTGACAATCTCATCTTGACCAAATATCATGGCTTGAAAACAGTTTTTGAAACTGCTGAGTTTAACAACCTCACACCTCGTATCCAACGCATGCGCCTCATCAAATCTGCTGACGAAGTGCAAAAAATGATGGTTGCAGGTCTCTATGCGGACAAGGCTGTTAAGGTTGGCTTTGATAATATTTCTCTTGATAAGACAGAGACAGATATCATCGCCCAAATTGACTTTGCTATGAAGCGTGAAGGTTATGAAATGAGCTTTGATACCATGGTCTTGACTGGTGATAATGCTGCAAATCCACACGGTATTCCAGCAGCTAACAAGGTTGAAAATGATGCTCTTCTCCTCTTTGACCTTGGTGTTCTAGTCAACGGCTATGCGTCAGATATGACTCGTACAGTCGCAGTCGGCAAACCTGACCAATTCAAGAAAGACATTTATAACTTGACTCTTGAAGCCCAACAAGCTGCTCTTGACTTTATCAAGCCAGGAGTGACTGCCCATGAAGTGGATCGCGCTGCTCGTGAGGTCATCGAAAAAGCTGGTTACGGCGAGTACTTCAACCACCGTCTCGGTCACGGTATCGGTATGGATGTCCATGAATTCCCATCTATCATGGAAGGAAACGACATGGTCATCGAAGAAGGCATGTGCTTCTCTGTTGAACCAGGTATCTATATCCCTGGTAAAGTCGGTGTCCGTATCGAAGACTGTGGTGTTGTTACCAAAGATGGCTTTGACCTCTTTACAAACACCAGCAAAGACTTGCTTTATTTTGATTAAAATTCTTCGAAAATCTTCCCACAACAAAACGCATATTACCAAGGTTCTTTGTGTACTGACCCCAAAAAGTTAGACAAATAATTATTGAAAGGATTTAGTTCTGTATTGCACAGGACTGAGTCCTTTTAGTTTAACCTTAATTCGTTTGTTGTTGTAGTAATCAATATAGTCTACAATGGCTTGTTCCAATTGCTTAAGCGACTGAAATGACTTCTCATAACCATAAAACATCTCCGATTTCAGAATGCCAAAGAAGGACTCCATCATACCGTTGTCTGGGCTGTTACCCTTGCGCGACATAGATGCTTGAATTCCCTTACTCTCTAGGAACCGATGATAAGAGTCGTGTTGGTATTGCCAACCTTGGTCACTATGGAGAATCGTATCCTCGTAGTGTTTCTCTGTGAAGGCCTGTTCCAACATCGTTTTTACTTGTTCTAAGTTAGGTGAAGTTGAAAGATTATAGGCGATAATTTCGCTATTAAAACCATCTAAAACTGGTGATAAGTAAAGCTTTTGAGTACTTGCTGGAATGGCAAATTCTGTCACATCTGTGTAGCACTTTTCCATTGTTTTAGAGCCTTTAAATTGACGTTGAATGAGATTCTCTGCCTTCTTACCAACATCTCCTTTATGAGAAGAATATTTTCGTTTCTGTCGCACTTTAGCTTGTAAATTGAGTACTTTCATCAAGCGTTGAACTCTTTTCTGATTTACCAGATAACCACGATTTCTTAGTTCTAAATGAATCCGACGATAACCATAATTTCCCTTGTGTTCGATAAAAATGGATTGAATTTCAGCTTTAAGCTCTTGGTCCTTATCTGGTTTGTCTAGTTGTTTCAAGTGATAGTAGTAGGTCGAACGAGCTAGTTTAATGGATTTTAGAAGAATATCTAACGAAAACTCAGTCATTAATTCTTGAACAATTTCTGTCTTTCTTCTTTCTCTTTTTTCTCCTTCAATCGGAGTTCTCTCAACTTTTTTAGGATGGCATTCTCCGCTCTCAGGTACTCATTTTCTGCTTGAAGACGTTCTAATTCTGTCCTCTCTTCAGGTCTCTTTTTTGGCTTACGTCCCATTTTAGGTACTCTCCCTCTTGTTTTCTCAACAATAGTATACCCATTTTTCTTGTATTGTGCTAGCCAATTAAGAAGTATCGTACGACTTGGGAGGCCGTATTCAAGAGAAACTCTATCTTTAGTCCAGCCTTCATGTAAGACTTTATGAATCATTTCTTGTTTTAAATCAGGAGAATAGTAACGATTTTTTCCTTTTTTGACGAACTCTATTCCGTAACGATCAATCAATTTAATCATATACCTAAGATTAGAATTATTTATCCCAAATTTATTTGAAAGCTTCTCTAAGCTATAGCCTTGTTTTCTAAGTTCATAGATCTGAACTTTATCATCATAAGTTAATTTCATAATAAAAATACCCCAAAAGTTAGATTTTCTCTGTCTAACTTTTGGGGTGCAGTTCATTCAACACCTGATACTATGCGTTTTTCTTATTTGAAAGACTTTTGACTCAGGCTCATTACTTAATCTTCTTGATACTTTGACTAAGGATAAATCCTACAATCATCCCTACCATATTTTGCATGAAATTTGGTAAAATTTCTGGTAGAGCTGCAGCCCAGCCATTCATCAATGTAGAGCCCAAGGCGTAACCCCCTACCATGGCAATCGTTGCTAAGATAAGGCCTAACCACTGAGTTTTTCCTTTAAATCCTGCGAAAAATCCCTGCAAGCCATGGTTGACCAAGCTAAAGAACATCCACTGAGGATAGCCTGATAAGAGGTCAATCAAGAAACCTGCTAGTCCTCCTACTACAGCCCCTTCACGACTACCAAAGTAGAAGGCCGTAAAGAAGACACCCGCATCTAAAAGAGTTAAAATGCCTGTCGGTGTTGGAATTTTTAAGAAATAACCTAGAACCACAGAGAGGGCGGTTAAGAGGGATACAAGGGCGATTTTAGTTGTTTTGGTTTGCTTCATATTGTCTTACTCCATACTGATCTGCTTGTGCAATAGAACGATAAACGAAATCCTTAGAGCTTTCTACTGCTGGTAAAAGTTCATCACCTTTAACCAAGTGACTGGCAATGCTAGAGGCAAAGGTACAACCTGCACCAGCATTTTGCCCTTGAATGACAGGATTTTCTAGGACTGTAAAGTTTTGTCCATCATAAAAGACATCTACAGCCTTGTCCTGACTAAGGCGATTGCCTCCCTTGATAATGACTGCTGGCGCTCCTAATTCATGCAATTTCTGCGCTGCAGCTTTCATGTCTTCCAAGGTTTTGATTTCCTGACCAGTCAATAATTCTGCTTCAGGAAGATTAGGCGTAATCACACTGACATAAGGGAAAAAGCGAATCAACTCTTGACAGAGTTCACTTACAGCTACGTCGTGTGTTTCCTTGCAGACCAAGACAGGGTCCAGAACCACAGGCACTCCTGGGCATTGCTTGATAAAGTCCAAGGCCTTCTCAGCCACACTGACAGTTGGTAGAAGACCAATCTTAATCCCCCCAAACTCCACATCACGCAAGCTATCTAATTCATGTTGAAAAATGGTATCGTCAGTTGGAAAGACTTCAAAGCCCTTTTCCGTCAAGGCTGTCAAACAAGTCACTGCTACAAAGCCATGCAAGCCGTTCAAGGTATAAGTAGCCAAATCAGCTGACAAACCACCACCACTAAAAATATCATTTCCAGAAAGTGCTAAAATACGATTATTCTTCATAACGAATCTCCTTTAAATATAAACCATTTGGTGCTGCAGTGGGACCTGCAAGCTGCCTGTCCTTTTTCTCCAAGATGAGGTCAATCTGCTCTACTGGCATGCGGTTATTGCCGATTTTAAGCAGTGTCCCCACCATATTACGAATCTGCTTATACAAGAAACCATTTCCTGAAAAGGTAAAGGTCAAAAACTGGCCTGTCTCATCAACCCTAAGACTAGCTTCTGTGATGGTGCGAACCTTATCCTCTACACTAGTCCCAGAGGCTGTAAAGCCGGTGAAATCATGGGTTCCCTCTAATTTTTTGATAGCCTCCCGCATCCGTTCCACATCAAGCGGATAAGGAAAGTGGGTGGCATAGTGACGGCGCATAGGATTTTTGGGACGTCCTCTATCCACGATAAACTCATAGGTCTTGCTATGCTTGGCATAACGGCAATGAAAATCATCCGCCACAAGCTCAATCGAAATCACATCAATATCTTCAGGAGACTGGGTGTCCAAAGCAAAACGGAGCTTCTCCTCATCCATCTGATAAGGTAGATCAAAATGAAGCACCTGTCCCAGAGCATGAACCCCACTATCTGTCCTACCAGCACCGTGAACAGTAATGGCTTGCCCTTTATTTAACCTGGTCAAGGTTTTTTCAATTTCTTCCTGAACGCTACGCGCATGAGGCTGGCGCTGAAAACCAGCAAAGACGTAACCATCATAGGAAATAGTTGCTTTATATCTTGTCATAACTTCTATTTTATCAAGAAATTAGTCTGTAAACAAGGCCCTAAATCAAATAGTGTCTGGGTACAAAAATCCAAAAAAGAAAAACTTAGGAAACCAATCCTAAGCTCTCTTTTGAAGTAGGTACATGACAAAGATAGAGGTTACAATTAACCAAGATCCTAAGATAGCAAAGACCAACATCCCATTGTGAGTTAATAAGCCAATTGCACCTAGAACGAATGGAGTCGTAAAGGCTCCGAAACTACAGCCTAAAACTGCAAATGAGGTTGCTTGATTGAGGAGTTTAGCTGGAATTCTTTCAGAGACAAGTTGAAAGACTGTCGTCAAGGCTACACTGTAGGCAAAGCCAGCCAGAATACTTCCTGCCACTACCACCCACAAGGATGGAGACAAGGCAATCACAATTTGCCCCAAGCCGAAGGTAATACCAGACCAGAGGAGCAGTTTCTCTTTAAATATTGAAATCAGGAAAGAAAAACTCACACCAGCCACAATCCCGATTAACTGCATGACACTAAGAACAAAACTAGATAACTGGGCATCTCCCAGTCCTCTTTCCACCATCAGACTTGGAATACGGATGGTAATAGCTGTATTGGTACAAACTACAACCGCCGCTTCAATAGCTAAGATAAAAATCAAGCCCTTCATTTCCCGAGTTAAGCGACTTGCTTCCTTCGTTTTTTTCTTGACTTCTTTCTTTTCTTTTCCATAAGGTACAAAGAGCAGATAAAGGATCAGAACTAAAAATCCAGCACTATAAGCTAAGAAAGTAGCTGTCCAACCAAAGGCCAACAATTGGCCGACTGCCAAGGTAATGAGAGAAGCCCCAACGACCTCTGCAGAACCGCGTAGCCCTAACATCTGAATTCTCGTTTTTCCTTGATAGCGTTCACTGATAATAGAAATGGCCTTGGCATTGATCATCCCAACACCTAAACCAAAAAGAATCCGTGTTCCAAAGACAAAAGGATAAGCTTGGTACCAAAAGGGAGCCGTTCCACTCAGTGATAAAATCAGCAATCCCAAACTGATCTGTAAGCGCTCAGGAAATATTTTTTCTAAGAAACCATTTAGTAATAACATAATCATGATTCCAAAGGAAGGCAAGCTCGCCAAGAGCTCAATTTGTTCCTTAGGATAACCTTGATAATAGTCAAACATGGCTGGCAGGGCACTCGAGATGGAAAAGGACGTAATCAAAACGAGGGAGAGAGCCAAAATACTGGCCCGTTCTAAAAATTGTTTCATGAAATCTCTTTCTATATTTCTCTTAATCTTCTACTTTTTTGATAGTCATCAAACAAGCAAGAAAAGAAGAAGCCTCTTTAGTGTACAGACTCCTTCTTAAACTCGAAAATGAATCCCTTGTGTCTTATACTCAATGAAAATCAAAGAGCAAACTAGGAAGCTAGCCGCAGGTTGCTCAAAGCACTGCTTTGAGGTTGTAGATGAAACTGACGAAGTCAGTAACCATATATACGGCAAGGCGAAACTGACGTGGTTTGAAGAGATTCTCGAAGAGTATTAGGATGACTTTCTCTTTATTTGCTTGATAAAGTAGAAGATAAATCCTGCCACCATATAGGCAACAAATATAATCAGACACCACTTGAACACGACATCCCACCCCTTGTTCACATTCAAAAAGAAGTAAGGGAAGGGACTGACCTTAGAATTAGGAACATCAAGTTTCAGTACCAAGCCATTAAAAAGAGCAAAAATCATATAAAGTAAGGGTAAAATTGTCCACACAACTGGATCCCAGATTTTGTATTGACCCTGTTTGTCAAAAAAGAGGGTATCTGCTAAAAACCAGAGGGGAACGATATAGTGGCAAAGGAAATTTTCTAGAGTATAAAAATTAGTCGCAATGGGCGCCAGGAGGAAATGGTAAATCACACAGGTAATCATGATACTCATAGTGACTCCACCTTTTAAGCGCAAGAGACTTGATCTTTGCCAGTTGTCACCTAAACGGCTCATAACCTTTAGGAGATAGAGCGTAAAAATCGCGACTAAAAGGTTGGACAGAACCGTATAATAGAGCAACATCCCAAAGCCACCATGCTTGGCGATTTCAAGATAAACTCCCGTAAAAGCCGCTAGAAACAAGAAGATACGGCTATAAAATACAAGTTTATAGTGTTTTGACATGCTTAAATTTTCTTCACAAACTCTGATTTGAGTTTCATGGCACCAAAGCCATCAATTTTACAGTCGATATTGTGGTCGCCTTCTACGATGCGGATATTTTTCACGCGCGTCCCTTGTTTCAAATCTTTTGGCGCACCTTTTACTTTCAAGTCCTTGATGAGGGTTACAGTATCACCGTCAGCCAATTTATTCCCGTTGGCATCGATAGCAACAAGGCCCTCTTCTACATCTGCAACTTCAGCAGGATTCCACTCATAAGCACACTCTGGGCAAACCAGTAGGGCACCGTCTTCGTAGACATACTCTGAGTTACATTTTGGGCAATTTGGTAGGTTGTTCATGGTTTCTCCTTATCATCATTCACTATTCTTTGAAAATCAAAATTTCTCGAACAGCAACTATTATACCTTAAAATCAGCATTTTGACAAATATAGAAAAAAACCGATATCAATCTATCGGCTTTTCTACATCTACATTCTTTTTTTAGCTTCTGCTTTGATTTTTTCAACTACTTCTTGAATGTTCAAGCCAGTTGTATCAAGGTAGACAGCGTCCTCTGCTTGTTTGAGAGGCGAAGTCTCACGATGACTATCCTTGTAGTCACGCGCAGCAATTTCCTCTTTTAGGGTTTCAAGGTCTGTTTCAATTCCCTTGGCAATATTTTCCTTGTAACGACGCTCTGCTCTTTCATCTACCGAAGCTACTAGGAAAATTTTCAATTCTGCTTGTGGCAATACAACAGTCCCAATATCGCGACCGTCCATGACAATACCGCCTTGCTGGGCAATCTCTTGTTGGAGAGAAACTAGTTTCTCACGCACTTCAGGAATTGCTGCGATGGCAGAAACATGATTAGTCACTTCATTTTCACGGATAGGATGGGTAATATCCACATCTCCTACAAAGACAAGCTGTTCTCCAGTTTCTGAGCGCCCGAAACTGATTGGATGCTGGTCTAACAAGGTTAGAAGTGCTTCAACTTCTTCTACTCCTAACTGGTTTTTAAGAGCCATATAAGTCGCTGCACGATACATGGCACCTGTATCGAGGTAGGTATAACCAAAATCCTTGGCAATAATCTTTGCGACTGTACTCTTACCACTCGAAGCAGGACCGTCAATAGCAATTTGAATTGTTTTCATATCAACTCCTATTTGATTTTGACAACATCACCTGGATTAGCAAACCAAGATCCTGTAGCCATATGGCCAGGATTCAAGGCCTCTAACTGAGCAATCGAGATTCCTGCACGAGCGGCAATGGCTGCTTCTCCTTCTCCAGCCATAACTTTTGTAGTTCCTTCTGGATCAGTTGGATGTTCTGAACTACTAGATGACTCTTCAACCTTCTCCTCTGAACTAGAAGATTCCTGCTCTGAACTACTAGATGTAGAAGAGACTTGCTCTACTTTTGTATCTGAATCGTGAAAATCTTTCAAGGCTGCTGTGCGATTACTCCCACCCGATGAAAGATAGATAAGAACAATAATCATCACAACTACAATCACAAAGAAAATACTTGCTAAAATAGTCAAGATACGATTAGCCAGCACTCCTCCACCTTGTTCTCTCTTACGACGTTCTGATCTTGTTTCTTCTTGATTCTCATAAATATCTTCTTGCCACGGTTCTTTTGCCATACCTTACTCCTTGTTTTTTTTTACTTTTCTTATTACAATATAAATATGAAAATCACACTTATACCTGAACGTTGCATTGCCTGTGGGCTTTGCCAAACTTATTCTGAATTATTTGATTACCACGATAATGGAATCGTGCGTTTTTACGATGACCCTGACCAACTAGAAAAAGAAATCTCTCCTAGTCAGGACGTCATAGAAGCTGTTAGAAACTGTCCGACACGTGCCTTGATTAAAGATTAACTCTAATATCGACAAGAACGTTCCACTCCTTCTAGTTTAGCATATTTCTATGCAAAATTATAGTCTTTTCTCTTTATTTTTTTCTGTAAAATCAGGAAGGTCACTTTTTTCTTTGACGAGATAAAGTGGTCTTTTTTTAGTCTCTAGATAAATCTTACTGATATACTTGCCGAGAATCCCAATGGTCAAGAGTTGAATCCCACCAAGGAAGAGAATAACAGCCATCAGAGAGGTCCAACCTGATGTCGGATTGCCCAAAATGAGGGTCCGAACCACAACAAAAAAGGTCATAAGCAGAGATATAAAACAAGATAGGAGACCTGCCACAAAGGCTATAATCAAGGGAAAATCTGAAAAATTAACAATCCCTTCAATGGAGTAGAAAAAGAGTTGCCTAAAACTCCAACTGGTCTTGCCAGCCTGCCTTTCGACATTTGGATAGTCCAGATAGTGGGTTTTAAAGCCGACCCAGGCAAAGAGTCCCTTCGAAAAGCGATTGGACTCAGTCAAGCTTAAAATAGCATCGACTACAGATCTTCTCATCATGCGAAAATCACGGACACCTGAGGGCAAGGCTACTGGGCTAATTTTTTTCATGAAGCCATAAAAGAGATCAGCACAGAAACTACGAAAGAAGGGTTCTCCCTCCCGACTAGTTCTACGGGTCCCAACACAGTCTAAATCTGCATTCTTGTCTAGTAAGTTTTTCATCTCAAGCAACATACTAGGAGGATCCTGTAGGTCTGCATCCATTACCACCACCAGATCTCCTGTCGCATATTGCAAGCCTGCATATAGAGCAGCTTCTTTGCCAAAATTTCGCGAGAAAGAAATATAATGAACTGCCGAATTTTGCTCCCGATAGGTCTTTAAGAGTTCCAAAGTCCCATCACTTGATCCATCGTCGACAAAGACATACTCAATTTCTGTTTCCAAATCTGGAAGTAAAGCTTCCAAAGCCTGATAAAAAAGAGGAAGTACTTCCTCTTCGTTTAAACAGGGGACAATGATTGACATCACCATCTTAGTCTTCAAATCCATTTGGATGCTTGCTTTGCCAACGCCATGCGTCTTCACACATTTGGGTGATGCCTAATTCTGCTTCCCAGCCGAGTTCTGCTTTGGCTTTTGCAGGATCTGAATAGCAGGCTGCGATATCCCCTGGTCGGCGGTCTACGATGCGGTAAGGAATTGGACGTCCCACTGCTTTTTCCATGTTTTGGATAATTTCAAGAACTGAGTAGCCTTTACCTGTTCCAAGGTTATAAACGTTTAGGCCTGAACCTTTTTGAATTTTTTGTAGAGCTGCAACGTGACCTTTAGCCAAATCGACAACGTGGATATAATCACGAACACCAGTTCCATCTTCCGTATCGTAATCGTCTCCAAACACTTGCACTTGTTCTAATTTCCCAACTGCTACTTGAGTCACATATGGCAAGAGATTGTTTGGAATACCGTTTGGATTTTCTCCCAAATCACCACTCTCATGGGCTCCGATTGGGTTAAAGTAACGAAGTAAGACCACATTCCATTCTGAGTCTGCCTTGTAGATATCTGTCAAAATTTCCTCAAGCATAAGCTTAGTGCGGCCATATGGATTGGTCACTGAAAGTGGGAAATCTTCCAAGATGGGCACTGTATGAGGATCTCCGTAAACTGTCGCAGAAGAACTGAAAATGATATTTTTACAGTTGTTTTCTTCCATAGCTTTTAGAAGACTGACAGTTCCTGCGATATTGTTGTCATAGTAGGCAAGAGGGATACGTGTTGATTCGCCAACAGCCTTCAAGCCAGCAAAGTGAATGACCCCTGTTGGTTCTTCTTGCTTGAAAATATCTCTGAGAGTATCAGTATCACGGATATCTGCCTCATAGAAAGGCACTTCAACTCCTGTAATTCTCTCAACAACTTCTAAACTTTTTCTGTTACTATTAACAAGGTTATCCACCACAACAACCTGATGACCTGCTTGGATTAACTCAATAACTGTGTGGGTTCCGATAAAACCTGCTCCACCAGTTACCAAAATCTTTTCTTGCATCTTTTTTCCTCGATTCTCGGACTATTTTTTCTTATTTTACCATTTTTGATAGGGAATGTCATTTACCATCCTAGAGGGAAAGCTAAAATTTCAGTAAAATGCTTATTCGCTTTTTACTCGTTTGACATAGTTTTCAATTGGATAGTTTATAGGGTCCAAGGTCAACTCCTTGTCTTGGATCAGTTGAGCTAGATGGTAGCCAATGATAGGACCAGTTGTGAGGCCTGATGAACCTAGTCCACTAGCAGCATAGACACCTGCTAATTCTGGCACCTGCCCAAAGAAAGGTGAGAAATCACTAGTGTAGGCACGGATTCCCACACGCTCACCAGCTCTGTTAGCTTCTACTAAACTAGGATAGCAAGGCAGGGCTGCCTCCTCCATTTGTTGGAGTAAGGTTTCATCTACCGTCAAATCAAATCCCATATCATTTTCATGAGTAGCTCCTAGGGACAATTTCCCACCTGCAAAAGGAATCAAATCCCACTCCCCTTCTGGCATGACAACAGGGTAAGCTTCCATGTCTTGGGGAAGTTGATAATCTCGGAGTTGCCCCTTTTGGGGACGAACATCTACTTCATAACCTAAAGGCTCTAACAGGTGTCCCAACCAAGCTCCCGTCGCCAAAATAACCTGATCAAACACCTCTTCGCCAATCTGGTAACCTGATGCTAAAGGTGTCAGAGTTGCTTTTTCTTTGACCAGCTTGACCTGACTGGCTTCCAGCAAACGAGTCACTAAGAGTTGGCCATCTACTCTCGCTCCACCAGAAGCATAGAGCAGGTGGTCAAATCCCTGCAAGCCAGGGAATAATTCATTAGCTGATGCTGAATCCAGAATGGCTAATTGCCCTATCAAAGGAGATTCTTCTCTGCGCTGGTGGGCTAGTTGATAAAGTTCTTCCAACTTAGTTTCATCCTTTTTCAGGAGAAAGACTCCCGAACGCTGGTAAAAGTCGATTTCTTGTCCTGACTTCTCTAAATCAGCTAATAAATCCACATAAAAGTCAGCCCCCAAGCGCGCTATTTTGTACCAGGCCTTATTGCGGCGTTTGGAAAACCAAGGACTGATAATTCCTGCTGCGGCCTTGGTAGCCTGACCTTGTCCATGGTCAAAAACGGTTACTTCTAGGTCACTTTCTTTCGAGAGGTAGTAGGCAGCTGTTGCACCTACAATCCCTGCTCCGATAATAGCAACTTTTTTCATTGTTTTCACTTTCTAACTAGATATGGTGGAAAGGATTGGTCGATGCTTGACTAGGTACAATATCGATTGTCCAGCCCTTTTCTCCTTTCCATTGATTAAGAAGCTCTGCAATTTTTTCCACAAAAAGCACTTCGATATAGTGACCTGGGTCCAATGCCAACAAACCATCAGACAACATATCCTGGGCAGTGTGGTAGTAAATATCACCAGTGATATAGACATCCGCTCCTTTAGCCAAAGCATCCTTATAGAATGACTGCCCACTTCCACCACAGATGGCCACTCTTGAAATAGGCTTCTGCAAATCGCTCTCTTGATAATGCACCATTCGAAGACTATCTAGACCAAAGACTTGCTTGACATTCTGGGCCAATTTCCCAAATGTCTGAGGCTGAACATTCCCAATACGTCCAATTCCACGTTCAGGACCTGTCTCCTGCAGATAAGTCGTTTCCTCGATACCTAGCATCTGACAGAACCAATCATTGAGGCCATTTTCAACGATGTCAATATTGGTATGGCTGACATAAACTGCGATGTCATGCTTTATCAAATCAATGTAAATCTGATTTTGTGGACGGCTAGCTACCAAATCCTTGATGGGACGGAAAATCGGCGCATGCTTGACAATAATCAAGTCTACACCCTTTTCAATGGCTTCAACCACCGTTTCTTCACGAATATCGAGAGCCACCATGACCCTTTGGATATCCTTGTCTAAAGTACCAATTTGCAGACCACGACTGTCTCCCTCCATGGAAAATTCCTGAGGGCAAAAGGCTTCATACGCATTAATCACTTCACTTGCTAACATGGAGAACCTCCTTGATGGCTTGAATTTTATCTACTAGAACTTGACGTTCTTCCAGATTTTTTTCTGGGATTTGTCCGAGGGCAAACTCTAGCTTAACAGCTTCTTTTTGCCATTTTTGGACAAAGACTGGACTGACCTCTTTGGACAAGAAGGGACCAAAGCGAACATCACTAGCTGATAGCTTCATTTGTCCTGCTTCCACCACCAAAATCTCGTAAAACTTGCCAGCCTCTTCTAAGATACTTTCAGCTACAATCTGAAATTCGTTCTCTTGTAGCCAGATACGCAAGTCGTCTTCACGATTATTGGGTTGGAGGATTAAACGCTCTACATTAGCTAACTTGTCCAAGCCTTCTTCTAAAATCCTGGCAATCAAACGACCACCCATACCAGCAATGGTAATGACCGATACCTTATCTGCCTCTTCAAAGGCTGCCAAGCCATTTGCTAAACGGACTTGGATTTTCTCCTTTAACCCGTGACTTTCAACATTTTTAACCGCGGACTGGTAGGGACCTTCTACAACCTCACCTGCAATGGCACTTTTGATTTGTCCTCTTTCGACCAACTCGATAGGCAGATAAGCATGGTCACTCCCCACATCTAGTAAAATGGCTCCCTGTGGCACAAAGGAAGCCACTAATTCTAATCTCTTTGAAATCATCTTCTCTCACTTTCCAAACTCTATTACCTCTTATTATACCACATTTCAGCTGGCAATCTTGTACCTAAAAAGACCGCAATCCACAGATTGCAGTCTTTCTTTATTTTCTAGCTTGGTAGCGACTGGTCAAAATGAAAATCACGGTAAAGACCAACATCATGACACCATAAACAGGTAATGTTTGTCCTGTTAAGGTTGAAATTTCAAGTAGTTTTTGAATTCTTGGGAAGAGAGCTGTAGCTAGGAAGCCTCCTACTGACCAAACAATCAAGAGGACACGCCATAGGGTAAATGGCATGCAGGCTCTAAATACAGATAAGAAACCAATTGACCCCAAGAGATAATAGAGTAGAGTTGAAATTTCTAACTCAGACCAACCTTGGCTACTTCCAAATATTTTCACAAAAAGAACGCTGAACACAACCATGAGAGCACTTGGTAGAGCACGAAGCATGGATCTTCTGAGGAAGTTTGGCTCAACAGGTTTGATATTTCGCTCAAAAGTCAGAACGAATGGTGGGAACCCTTCCACGAACTGGTCAATCATGGTAATCTGGATCGGAATGAAGGGGAAAATCAAAATCCACTCAGACCGACCTAGTAAAGCACTGGCAATACAGATAACTGCGAGCAAGAAAGAATAGATGGTCTTTATCAAGAAAATCGGTGCAATGTGGGCAATGTTATTCACCACACGACGACCTTCAAAGAGAATCTCAGGAACATCATTAAAGTCAGAGTTCAAGAGAACCAGATTGGCAATCTGACGAGTCGCAGGATCTCCCTCCGCCATTACGATGGAACAATCCGCCTCACGAAGGGCCAGAATATCATTAACCCCGTCCCCTGTCATAGCCGTTGTATGACCCGCTTTTTTCAGCGTTTGGATGATGAGTTTCTTTTGATGAGGGGAAACACGTCCGAAAATAGCTGTCTCCTCCGCCATAGCAACCAATTCCTCATCCGTGATTTTTGAACAATCGACATAGCTGTTATAGTCCGCAAAACCAGCCTTCTGGGCAATGCTGGATACCGTAACTGGATTGTCCCCAGAGATAATCTTGAGGCCCACTTCCTGAGAACGGAGATAGTCCAGCGTCTCTTCTGCTCCCTCTCGAATGGGATCCAATATTTCCAGCAAGGCTAGAGCCTGAATATCAGATGGTTTCTGTGGTTTGTGATGGTCTAATTTCTCCTGACTGAGGGCTAAGACCAAGACACGTGAACCTCTCTCCAAGGCCTCTCTGGCTTCTGGGACTTCGTTTTCCAGCAACATCTCAGGCGCACCTAGGAAAACTGTCCCCAGACCTTCCAATTCCATAGCACCCCACTTGCGGTCGCTTGAGAAAGGCAGATTAGAGATCATAGGATAGACTACCTGACCTTGGAAACGCTGGCGAATGGCTTGAGCTGTTGGATTTTTATCCTCACTATGAGCCATATAGCTGGCCAAGATGCTAGCAAGCGCTGACTCTCCATACTCTTCGGTCAAAGGAAGAACAGCCTCCACCTGCATCTTTCCTTGGGTGATGGTGCCCGTCTTGTCCAAACAGAGCATATCCACGCGTGCCAAGGTCTCAACAGAGTACATCTCCTGCACCAAGACCTTTTTCAAGCCCAGCTTAATAACCGCAGTCAAAAGCGAAGTGATGGTCAAAAGGGCGATTCCCTTGGGCAACATCCCCAAAAGGGCTGTCGACGAATTTACAACAGATGACTTAAGAGGCAGGCCTTTTAAAAGCAAGGCTTCTAGCAAGAGAGCTAGACCAAAAGGAATGATAATCTTCCCAGTAAAACCAGCTAACCTGTCCAGCGATTTCATGATACGTGAGTTGATCGGTTTAACGGTCTTGGCTTCCAGCATGAGTTTAGCAGCATAGTTGTCTGCCCCGACATGGTGGACTTGAGCCAAAACTGACCCACTGGCTAGGAAACTTCCAGACAAAAGCAAGGCGTCAACTTCCTTTTGCACCAAATCACTCTCACCGGTCAACATGGCTTCATTGACTTCCGCAAAACCTTCTAGAACCAAGGCATCACTAGGAATCTGCTCCCCAGCAGACAAACGAATGACGTCTCCTAAAACCAATTCTTCAGGATTCAGAGCTACTTCCTGGCCATCACGAATGGTTTTAACCTTTTCCTTAGTCATGAGATTGAGCTTGTCCACCATGTGTTTGGCCCGCAGCTCAGTCACAATCCCAGAAAAAGCGTTAAAGCAGATAACGGCAAAGAAGACCAGATTGCTCCAAGCCTGCACAAAGGCTAGTGCCAAAGCAATGGCAAAGTTCAAAGCATTAAAAAGGGTAAAGACATTTCGTTTAACGATTTGCCAAGTGCTTGTACTAGCCGATGCGGTAAAATCATTGACCAAGCCCTTAGCCTGTCTTTCCTCGACTTCTCTTTGGGTTAATCCCATAATCTTATTTTTATCCATGAATTCTATCATATCATTTTTTCTAAAAGAATTCTAATCTCATCCCAAATACGAACCTAGTCAAGGGAAAAGTTTGCCAGCCCTCCTTTGATAAGGTATAATAATAACAAGAAAATAATCGAAGGAGATCGCATGTTTTATACTTATTTACGTGGATTGGTTGTATTGCTCCTATGGTCCATCAATGGCAATGCCCATTATCATAATACTGATAAAATTCCTAATCAAGATGAAAATTATATTTTGGTTGCACCTCACCGCACCTGGTGGGATCCAGTTTATATGGCCTTTGCGACCAAACCAAAACAATTTATCTTTATGGCCAAAAAAGAGCTCTTTACCAACCGTATCTTTGGCTGGTGGATTCGTATGTGTGGTGCCTTTCCTATCGACCGTGAAAATCCTAGCGCCTCAGCCATCAAATATCCTATCAATGTTCTCAAAAAAAGTGACCGCTCTCTCATCATGTTTCCAAGTGGAAGCCGACACTCAAACGATGTCAAGGGTGGCGTAGCTCTGATTGCCAAAATGGCCAAGGTCCGTATCATGCCGGTTACCTACACAGGTCCTATGACTTTGAAGGGCTTGGTTAGCCGTGAACGTGTCGATATGAACTTTGGAAATCCAATTGATATCTCAGATATCAAGAAAATGAATGATGAAGGCATTGAAACAGTCGCCAATCGAATCCAAGCAGAATTCCAACGTTTGGACGAAGAAACCAAACAATGGCACAATAATAAAAAACCGAACCCACTCTGGTGGTTTATCCGCATCCCTGCCCTCATCCTTGCCATTATCCTCGCTATCCTAACCATCATCTTTAGCTTTATCGCAAGCTTCGTATGGAATCCAGATAAGAAAAGAGAGGCTCTTGGTTAAAAAATACAACAATCCCTTGGCAAAAGCCAAGGGATAATTCTTTTATTTGATTTTCCATTTTTGGGCCAACCAGCTAGAAAAGGCTAAAAATCGCTCAGCCACTTGCTCATGATGCCCATAGAGGTCAAAGACAAACTGGCCATTCGGATAGCATTTCTGAAGACTGGTATGGATCTGTTCAGCATATACCGGTGCTTGAACCAAACGATTGCTATGATTGACTCCTTCTGTTTGCCCATTCTGTAAATACAGCAAACAGTCCAAATTTTTCACCTTTTCTTCCCTACAGTAAGTCACAAAATCAGGATACCAAAAGGAACCACAGATGGAGAAGACACAGGAAACCTTGTCAAAGCCGAAAAGACTGTAGACTGCCGCTAAACCACCTAGTGAGTAGCCTCCATAAGCAAGGCAAGTTTCGTCCAGGCGATAAAGCGACTGTAACTTGTCTAAAAGACCTCCAAATAAATGATCATGATAAACGTTGGCCTGACCGCCAAAATCTGGAGCTCCATCTCTCAGAGCAGCTACCTTCCAAGGAGTGTAGTCATCTAGGCGATTTTTAGAGGTCAAGCCCACTAAAATCACAGATTCGGAAAAGGACGATAGGAAATCCAAGTTTCCATCATTCAATAAAATAACCGGATAGGTTCGATTGGGGTCGTAGTTAGAAGGAAGGCTGATTTTGACTTGAATTCCTTCCCAATCAAACTCATTATTTATTGATAAAGTCATTGATTTTCTCAAGGGAATCAATCACTGCTGGACCATAATCCATCAACTCATCGTAAGAGATAGTCATGATTTTTTGATTCTTAATAGCAGGAACGCTTTCCAAAACAGCATTTGCCTTCATCAACTCTACTGCTTTTTCATCCAATTTTTTATTGCGATCGCTGGTTACATAGATAATCAATTCAGGATCCATTGACACGAGATTTTCCAAGGTCAAGCCTGATGTCCCCGTAGCAACGTTTGTATAACCAAGTTGGTTCAGCAAACTTTCTTGCAAAGCAGACTTGTAGGCACCGAAGGTTTCATCATTATAAGCAACCATAATCAAAGCCTTTTTCTTTTCACCTTGACTTGCTGGATTTGCTTTCTTAACAGCGTCAATTTTAGTTTGTAATTGGGTTGCGTATTCATTAGCCTTGTACTGCACATTAAAAATCATTCCAAGATTTTTGACATCTTCTACGATATTCCCCAAATCTTGCTGAATCGTTGAGAGAGAAGCTTTTTGCGTATAGACTGGGATTTTGTTTTCATTCCAAGTGCTAACTGTCCCCAAGGATTTTTCAGAAAACATCATGTTTCGACCCATCACAGCGTCTGGCTCATAAGAAAGGACTGTCTCTTGTGACACTGTTTTTTTATCCCCAATTTGAGGAATAGATGCAATCGCGTCCTTGTATTTGTCCGTCACAGCATTGTCTGGATTGAGCATACCAACAATTTTATCCTTCAACCCCAACTCCAATAAGATTTCAGTGGTTGAAAGATTGTTTGTGATAACTTTTTCAGGTGCCTTGTCAAAGACTTGTTCGACTTCATTTCCTTTAGCATCATAAGTTTTGACCGTTAGCGGATAAGTCGTCTCTGTGCTCGCCTTTTGACTTGTTTCTGTGCTAGATTGTGTGGTAGCTTTTTCTGTAGTAGTATTGCCACAAGCTGCCATGGTTAGAGTAGCTACTGTTACCAGTAAAATGCTTAGTGTTTTTTTCATCTTGTTTTCCTTTTCATTCTTATAAATAGTGAATCATGGCTTGCTGATCCTCGGTCCAAGTCACCTGACTTTGAACTCCATATACAGTTTGCAATGACTCAGGGGTGATGGTCTCCTTTGGAGTCCCTTGGTAAAGGATTTCTCCCTCTTTCATCAGATAGAGATAATCCGAATAGCGACAAGCAAGTTGAATATCATGCAGGACAGCTAGAACATTGACCTTGAGCTCCTTCACAATGGCCAACAAGTCTAGCTGATACTTAATATCCAGGTGATTGGTTGGTTCGTCCAGGAGCAAGAGAGTCGGTTCTTGCACCAAGGCGCGGGCTAGTAATACTCGCTGTTTCTCTCCCCCTGACAGAGACGAATAGAGACGAGTTTTCTTCTCAAGCATATCCACCTTAACGAGGGCATCTTGAACGAGTGTAAAATCCCTTTCCTTTTCCTTCTGTAAAAAAGAGAGGTGGGGAGTTCTTCCCAGCAAGACGATTTCTTCAACTGTACAATCAAACTGCAGTTGGTTAAACTGGGTCACAACTGCCATTTGCTTGGCTGTTTCTTTGAGCGTCCATTGTTCCAGAGGTTTTCCATCTAGGCTTATCAATCCTTTGTCCGCCTTTTCCTGACGATAGAGGAGTTTAAGTAGACTGGTTTTCCCGCTTCCATTTGGTCCTAATATCGTGTGAAATTGATTCCCTTCAACCTTAAGAGAAACTCCCTTGAGGATTTTTTTCTCTCCCAGTCCAAAGTGGACATCCTGACAAATCAAGTCCATATCAGACCCTCACCTCCCTTCGCCTACCTCCAACAATGTAGATAAAGAAGGGAGCACCTACTAAGGCTGTGAAAATACCAATAGGAAGCTCTGCGTTTGGAATGATGATACGAGAGAGTACGTCTGCCCAGATGACAAAGAGGGAACCCATCAAGGTTGCAACAGGAAAAAGCCTCTTGTAATTCGTTCCTACTAACCCTCGAGCTAAATGTGGAGTAATCAGACCGACAAATCCAATAATCCCACAGGTTGCCACTAAGACTGCTGTTAGCACAGCCACCATGGTCACATAAAGATACCAATAAAATCGTAAGGGAATCCCCAAAGTTAAAGCAGCCTCATCTCCCATCATCATCGCATTGAAAACACGATACTGAGTAGAGAAAAATAGAAAGGCTATTCCTACTACTATAGTTGGCAGGACCAAGTCTGCCCAAGAAGTCCCAGCGAGCGAGCCCATGGTCCAAAACTTAATGGTCATCACACTATCCGCATTAGCTCCAACTGAGATAATAAAGTTTGAAAAAGCCAGAAAGAGAGCATTGACCACGGTTCCTGATAAAATCAGACTAGAAGTCGTCATCCTTCCCTGCATAGAGGCAATGATGAGGACAGCAATTGTTGCCAAAATAGCTCCAAGAAAAGCTCCAAGGCTAATCATCACTTTTAAACCAAGAATGATGCTCAAGGTTGCACCTAGAGTTGCACCCGCAGATATTCCTAAGACATAAGGCTCTGCTATGGGATTGTTCACTGTAGACTGCATCACACTACCACACATAGAAAGGCCTGCTCCTACTATCAGACCTAACAATACTCGGGGGAATCTCATGTTCCATACAATGGCAAGAGTAGACTTGGAAACCTCTCCTATCTCAAGAGGAAATCCCAACCTACTCAAAATAATCCGATAGGTATCTCCTAGATCAATCGCAACAGATCCCATTGAAACTGCTAGAAAGAGAGAAATCCCTAAAATACCTAGCAAAATAACTAAAAGTAACAGAAATTGCTGGTCTTGTCGGCTTCCAGAAAATTTGGAAAGCATGCAAACCTCCTTTGATAGAATATTAAAAATTTAGAAAATTCTCATGAAAAAGTATACCATATTTTCAACTGCGTAACAAGATGAGAACAAATGAATATAGTTGGTTTTATTGTGCTAGGAACCGTAACCGAAGATTAAACTTGAGTATGTCGAGGTAAGGTGACAACATAAAAAGCCCTCTGAAAATCAGAGAGCCAATTTGAGCTCGGGATAAAATCCTAGTGAAACAAAAAAATCTACACGGTCAGAAAAGTCTCTATCGTGCCATTTTCATACATGATGTATAGTCCAAGTAGAATGAATACTAAGGGCACAATGATTCGCTCGTATTTTTCAATTGTCTCGAATATTAACGGAATAGAGGATAACACCCGACTAATCTCGCATAAGATAATTATGCCGATTACAAACACAAGCAACGCCACGAGGGTCTGTGACCAATCTAACGAAGCAAAATAAGGTATATAGATACCTAAATTATCTCCGCCAGACGCAATTGTCAGCAATGTAACTGTCCAAAACAGTTGATTTGCCTTGCTTTGTTCTAATCTTTCAATAATTTCTTCCTCTTCTTCCTCTTCTTCCTCACCTTCTCCAACAATTGCAAAGCGAATCCCTAAATAGATAGGGATTAAACCAAGCAATCCAACCATCCATTCTTCAGGCACGAAATTAACGACATAAGCAGCAACTAAACTCGCCCCTACAAGTAAGCCTGTGCCTAGATATTGCCCCGCATAAATATGCCATTTTTGTTTATTCTGTGATAGCTGTGCAAATAAAATAAATAAAATAATTAAATAATCGATACTGGTGGAAATATAAACACCAATAGCAGATATGATTGTCTGTCCCATAAAAACCTCCTGTATTAGTCAGTAATAAATCAGCAGATTTTAGGAGAGCACAGACACATTAATTTAGCTATCGCTAGTGGGTAATGTCGAACATAGGAAAGCATTTTACTCCTCCTCAAAACGTAGTTACAAAGTAATTTCTAACTGGAATTCGGTGACTACTTCCATGTAAAGTATAACATACTATACTTTACTTCGTAAAGTGTGGGCTCTCCGAAGGGGCTTGCAGACAGCTACTAGGCTTTTCAAGCCGAGTAGCTGCGCACCCTTATGGTGTAATTAGCTGATACCATTTGAGGTTTTTGTAGTCTCCAAAATTGTGACCGATAAAACCTCAATAAAAAAGCCCTCTGAAGTCAGAGAGCTGATTTGAGTTCAGGCTAAAATCCTAGTGAAAAAGATGGTACTCCTTGTGTTCATCGAACACGGTGTCGTTTCCCTATTTTCATACGGATTTCTTACACCCTTAGCATCATGATTCTTGCTGGATAAAACGTTTATAGACTAGACGGCGAGGAGAAGAATGTACGAAACTTTCAGTGAAACAAAAAAATCTCCCCGAAGGGAGATCATTCTGGTTTATTTTACCTTACAGTGCTAGGAACCGTAACCAAAGATTATACTTGAGCATATCAAGGTAAGGTGACAAAAGTAAAAAAGCTACCCAATTTAGAGTAGCTTCATTATCAAGATATGCTCAATTGAACACGGCCTAAGCACTTGGCAAAAAAGATAAAATTTCCTAGAAACTGAAGTTTCTTCGTCAATTTTCCTATTTTTGCTTTGTGCTTTTGACGGCCTTTGTATCTTGAATTAGCGACGAAGTCCTAGAGAGTTGATCAACTCACGGTAACGGTTAACGTCGTTTTTACGCAAGTATGCAAGCAAGTTACGACGGCGACCGATTTTTTTCATCAATCCACGGTAAGTAGCGTGGTCTTTTTTGTGTTGTTTGATGTGTTCGTTAAGGTGGTTGATTTCCCAAGTAAGGACAGCAACTTGAACCTCTACTGAACCTGTATCACCTTCGTGACGTGCATATTGTGCGATGATTTCATTTTTTTTCTCTTTTGAGATTGCCATGATGTTTCTCCTTTTTATTTGGCTTCATCCGAGTGACAGGTTGGCATGCCTGTAACCAAGAAGAAGTTATTTGTCTTTACGACAATCCCTATTCTACCAATAACTAACTTCTTTGTCAACAGATTTACTTTCTTGTTTTAAACATGCTATAACAATCATAGCAAGAAATCCAAGTTGTCTGTTTTTTAAAACGAGGTGATTATCATGCGTAGATTCTATTCCCATCTCCCCTACTATCTGGTCATATTTTTCTTTTATTGGCCACTTTATGAGTTGGTCTTGCTAGTTGTTTCTGACCCCCTTACACTCAAGGGACTCTGTATAAACAATCTTCTCTTCTTTACACCTCTGGTAATCTTGATTATATCGCTACTCTATAGCTACCGTTTCCGTTTCTCACTTTGGTGGTTAATTGGTAACGGACTGCTCTTTTGCTTTACTATCATAACCTTCGGTGAATTTATCTGGTTTTACTTTTTAGCCTATGAAATCTTTGCTCTGGTGGGCATGGCTTCCGGTATTGGCATCAAGCATATTCTACAAAAAATGAAAAACAAAAAACTTTCACAAAATCCTTGAAAAATCTCACAATCATGCTATAATAATCCATAGAGACAAGTCACTTAGTCCCTTTCTACTAGAGAGTGCGTGGTTGCTGGAAACGCATAGAGAGCCTAAACTGATACTACTCTTGAGTTTTTTATGAAAACATAAAACGGCGGCCACGTTAGAGCCAATCAGAGGTGTCCCTCTTTTTTGAGGAACATAAATGAAGGTGGAACCACGTTGCGACGTCCTTTTGAGGATGTCGCTTTTTGTTTTTCTAGCTTTCAAAATCCTCTGTCCCTGTTTTCAGAATAGGGTTAACACATTCGTCAATAATATAAGTAAGGAGAACATCATGATTAACATTACTTTTCCAGATGGCGCTGTTCGTGAATTCGAATCTGGCGTAACAACTTTTGAAATTGCCCAATCTATCAGCAATTCCCTAGCTAAAAAAGCCTTGGCTGGTAAATTCAACGGCAAACTCATCGACACTACTCGTGCTATCACTGAAGATGGAAGCATCGAAATCGTGACACCTGATCACGAAGATGCCCTTCCAATCTTGCGTCACTCTGCTGCTCACTTGTTCGCCCAAGCAGCTCGTCGTCTGTTCCCAGACATTCACTTGGGAGTTGGTCCAGCCATCGAAGACGGTTTCTACTACGATACTGACAATACTGCTGGTCAAATCTCTAACGAAGACCTTCCTCGTATCGAAGAAGAAATGAAAAAAATCGTCAAAGAAAACTTCCCATCTATTCGCGAAGAGGTGACTAAAGACGAGGCGCGTGAAATCTTCAAGAACGACCCTTACAAGTTGGAATTGATTGAAGAACACTCTGAAGACGAAGGTGGTTTGACCATCTACCGTCAGGGTGAATATGTAGACCTTTGCCGTGGCCCTCACGTCCCATCAACAGGCCGCATCCAAATCTTCCACCTTCTCCATGTAGCAGGTGCTTACTGGCGTGGAAATAGCGACAACGCTATGATGCAACGTATCTATGGTACAGCTTGGTTTGACAAGAAAGACTTGAAAAACTACCTCCAAATGCGTGAAGAAGCTAAGGAACGTGACCACCGTAAACTTGGTAAAGAGCTTGACCTCTTCATGATTTCTCAAGAGGTTGGACAAGGTTTGCCATTCTGGTTGCCAAATGGTGCGACTATCCGTCGTGAATTAGAACGCTACATCGTAGACAAAGAGTTGGCTTCTGGCTACCAACACGTATACACTCCACCACTTGCTTCTGTTGAGCTTTACAAGACTTCCGGTCACTGGGATCATTACCAAGAAGACATGTTCCCAACTATGGACATGGGTGACGGGGAAGAATTCGTCCTTCGTCCAATGAACTGCCCACACCACATTCAAGTCTTTAAACACCATGTTCACTCTTACCGTGAATTGCCAATCCGTATCGCTGAAATCGGTATGATGCACCGTTATGAAAAATCTGGTGCCCTTACTGGTCTTCAACGTGTACGTGAAATGTCACTCAACGACGGTCACCTCTTCGTTACTCCAGAGCAAATCCAAGAAGAATTCCAACGTGCCCTTCAGTTGATTATCGATGTTTATGAAGATTTCAACTTGACTGAATACCGCTTCCGTCTCTCTCTTCGCGACCCTCAAGATACTCATAAGTACTTTGATAACGATGAGATGTGGGAAAATGCCCAAACCATGCTTCGTGCAGCTCTTGATGAAATGGGCGTTGACTACTTTGAAGCCGAAGGTGAAGCAGCCTTCTACGGACCAAAATTGGATATCCAGGTTAAGACTGCCCTTGGTAAAGAAGAGACCCTTTCAACTATCCAACTTGACTTCTTGCTTCCAGAACGCTTCGACCTCAAATATATCGGAGCTGATGGTGAAGAGCACCGTCCAGTTATGATTCACCGCGGGGTTATCTCAACTATGGAACGCTTCACAGCGATCTTGATTGAGAACTACAAGGGTGCCTTCCCAACATGGCTTGCACCACACCAAGTAACCCTCATCCCAGTATCTAACGAAAAACACGTGGACTATGCTTGGGAAGTAGCTAAGAAACTCCGTGACCGTGGGGTTCGTGCTGACGTGGATGAACGCAATGAGAAAATGCAGTTCAAGATTCGTGCTTCACAAACAAGCAAGATTCCTTACCAGTTGATTGTTGGAGACAAGGAAATGGAAGACGGAACTGTTAACGTTCGCCGCTATGGCCAAAAAGAAACACAAACTGTCTCAGTTGATGACTTTGTTCAAGCTATCCTAGCTGATATCGCCAACAAATCACGAGTTGAGAAATAAGAGATAAAATCCTAGCTAGCTAAAAAGCAACAACTGAAACAGCTGTTGCTTTTTATATTTTATACTCAATGAAAATCAAAAAGCAAACTAGGAAGCTAGCCGCAAGCTGTACTTGAGTACGGTAAGGCGACGCTGACGTGGTTTGAATTTGATTTTCGAAGAGTATTATTTAAGCCGAGCTAGTAGTGATTGACCAAACCACCACACAAAATTTTCTTTCATGAGTTAGATAAGGTCAATATCCTCAATCCTTGTCTGCTTCATTTTCTTTTACGAGATCTTTTTGTGAATCCTTTTCAGAGAGTTTTTGATCGATATACTTGTTAATGGTTTCATAAAATTCCTTGGTCGTATCACTGTCTAATTTTGTCGAATTATGAACTTGATTGACTTTCAATTGAACAGATTGAATACCGTAAGAGGCTTGTTTTTGGTGGAGCGTTTCTAATTCGTCTTCTGAAATCGGATCTCCAACAACCGTCAAGACCAATTCATTGTTACTTGACTTGTAGACTTGATTAATAACCGTATAATTGGCGAACTCTTTTCCTACAAACTGTTTGATCCCTTCTTTGCGCGCTTGTTCTATTGTCAGAGTAACTGCCGAATAGCTAGCTGGAAGAATCAACAATACAATCAAAGAAATCAAGCCAATTCTCATTTTAATGCTCAGCTCTTTAAATGAAGTTAAAGGAGATTTTCTCATCAAAATTCTTGTTCCAACAATGTTGGCTAGCATGATAAAGACACAGTTGATCAAGAAAAGATAGAGAGCCCCCAATAAAAATCGTACATTCCCATTAGCTAAACCGTAACCTGCAGTACAGATAGGTGGCATCAGAGCTGTTGCAATGGCTACTCCTGGCACGATATTGTTTGCTTCTTTTTTCCTTGAACCGATCACACCAGCAATCCCACCAGCAATAGCAATGAGAACATCCCAAATGGTTGGAGAGGTTCGTGCGATCAACTCGCTACTTGCATAAGACAAGGGAGAAATCCAGAAATACAGAGTCGAGACAAGCAAACTGACCAACACTTGAGTCAATAAAACCTCTAGAGATTGCTTGATTAAACGCGTATCAAAAATAGCTAAACCGAATCCCAGTCCAACAATCGGTGTCATGAGAGGTGAAATTAACATGGCTCCAATAATAACAGCTGTTGAATTCATATTTAGACCGATAGAGGCAATAAAAATTGCACACATCAAAATCGCTGTATCTCTCAATCGAACATGAAGGTCATCGTATAATTTCTCACGGTATTCCCGTGTTGAATAATTGGCAGTCATTTGTCCTCTCCTCTTTCCTTATTTAAATCGGTATAATAATTAATAATAACAGCTGATAAACAGCCAAAAAATATGAGCCCATAAATCGTCAAGAAGACACTGGTAATCCTTCCAATCAAGGTCACAGCTAGGAGATCCCCGTAGCCGACAGTCGTCGAAGTCACAAAAGCATACCAAAGACCGTCTCCGTAATTTGTGATAGCAGGTTCAACTAGGAAAAGCACGCCTCCTGACCCAAAAACAAAGGTCACAAAACTCAGAGCAAACCGAGTAAAACCCGTAACCTGTATAATATGCCATAACATTTTTAAACGTCTCATTTGTTCTCCTTATTCATACTAGCTCCTGACCGAGCCGTTTTTTCCAATAATCAAAGTGAAGATAGGACATGATCTCCATCAGAGAAAGATAGACAAACTGATAGATCTGATTTAAGCTGATTATCAACTGATATTGTTTGAAAAATGACTGGAAGAAAGACCAGATATGACTGTCTTGAATCAGTCCCTTCTTAACATCAGACAGGATATTAGCTAAAGCTCCCAAGGACTGAAACGGTAAATCCTTGACATTTATATAGATCCGGTCCACCACATCATTCAGACTGGTATATTGGATGGCATGAAATTCTCCAAAGAGAACTCCTGCCGCTCCAAGAGTAGAAACAAATTCCACCAAATAATTTCTGAGGAAATTTTCTCAACCTTTTCCCATAATGTGTTTAGTGCCATCCATAACGATCCCAACCAGAAAAAGGAAAGAAAACAAGCAAAGAAATTTTGCCGTAAATCCCAAAAAGCTTCAAGACTTGGTGTTGTTGGTTTTTCTAACTCTTTTCCTTGAACCGATCACACCAGCAATCCCACCAGCAATAGCAATGAGAACATCCCAAATGGTTGGAGAGGTTCGTGCGATCAACTCGCTACTTGCATAAGACAAGGGAGAAATCCAGAAATACAGAGTCGAGACAAGCAAACTGACCAACACTTGAGTCAATAAAACCTCTAGAGATTGCTTGATTAAACGCGTATCAAAAATAGCTAAACCGAATCCCAGTCCAACAATCGGTGTCATGAGAGGTGAAATTAACATGGCTCCAATAATAACAGCTGTTGAATTCATATTTAGACCGATAGAGGCAATAAAAATTGCACACATCAAAATCGCTGTATCTCTCAATCGAACATGAAGGTCATCGTATAATTTCTCACGGTATTCCCGTGTTGAATAATTTCCGTTCATTGGTTACTCCTTTTATTTTATATAATCTTGTTTCTGCATGGATGATGGTAGAGAGACTTCTGTCCAATCTTACATATTTTTCTTCTCACCTGTTATTCTTTTGAAAATTATCTTTTAAGTATCCGTCAGTCCATCCTTTATATTATATCAAAAATTTTACAGTTTTTCTCTGACGAAATCTATCAATTGAATAGATAGATGAAGCAAGAAATTTTTGTTTCCTTATCCGAAGAAGGAAAAACGGTATCTCCTGAACCTTGATACTATGCGTTTTATTCTTTATAATTTAGCTATTTCAAAATTACAAGTTCTCCATTCTTAATTTCCCAAACTTGGTCAAACTTACTTAATAATTCGTTTTGGCGATGTAAAGTAACAATGACGGCACTTGGTAGTTCCAGAACTCTTTCCAATTCCATTTTAAACTGATTAGTATCCAAGGCAGAGAAAGGTTCGTCTAGGATAAGCAATGGATTTTTACGATTTTTCTCACGATTTAAATACATTCGTTGTTGCTGACCACCTGACAGGGATTGTGGTGGAATTTTTTCAAAATCTTCTTCTCTGAATTTTTCATTGAAACTATTGAATAGTGTTACATTATTTTCATAACTCGAAATAAATGTATGTTCTTGTTGCAGAATCATACCGAATCTTCCCCAAAGATGGTCCAAAACAAGCCCATCTAGCACAATTTGTCCTTCAAAATCTTCATCTGTTCCATTTAAAATGTTGAGAAGACTACTTTTTCCAGAACCATTCTTACCAATAAGCGCAATTTTATCCCCTTTTTGAATCGTAGCGGAAGTAATTATCAATTTTGATTCTCCCAGTTGTTTGGAAATGTTTTTCAAAGTAATCGTATCAAAAGAATGTTGAGGTGCTTGAACTGAAACGGGTCTCCCAACAATGTTTTGAAAACTCTTGATTACAGGCTTTACGGACTCTAACATTTGTAAATCATAAAGGATTTCCTGTATTGGTTCAGAAAAAGCATTAATATATCCGAAACTCGCCACCACCTCAGGAATACCGAGTTGCTGGTGAGATAGAGAGTAGGCTAAATAAATAAACAGAACAAGACTAATGAATTCAAAAGAAACACCTGTCAATAAGATGCCTGTAATTTTTGTCAAACCATACTTAAAATACTTATCCTGCAAATTCTTTAGAGAACTCTTTTGTTGATTCAAAAAATGCGACATGGTTAGTTTATTTACCAAATGATGTCCCATAAGCAAATCCTCCAAAGTTCGATAGTAATCTCCTTGTTTTTTCAAGTAAACCTGTCTACGATTAGCGGTCAACTTCCCAACGATTTTAGGAATTTGAATACTAATTCCAGTGGAAAAGATTAAAATCAGTGATACAATAGGATTAATTGTTCTGCTAATAATGAAAGCGTAAATGATGATACGTAAAATTTGTTTGATAAAACTCATCAATGGAGGAAGGTAATCCTTTTCCAACGAATCTAGGTCATTAGATTGATAGGAAATATACTCTGCTACTGTTTTCTGCTTGAAATCGTGGTGACTGAGTCCCAGAAGTGAACGAAACCACTCATTTTTCAAAGTAGTCGAAAAGATAATCCCCTGCTTCCAATCAAGTATCATTTGGATATAGTTACAACTCAAATAGCCTGCCACTGACATAGAGTAACCATATAGAGCTACTTGATAATCCCCTTTGATTAATGCCTGCGTGAAATACGGTAACAAAGCTGTGCAGATATTCGATACTACACCAAAAAGAAAATTAAAGAAGAGATACCATCTAATAGTTTTAAGATATGGTAGCATATACGATACTCCTTGCTAATGCGTTTTTTTACATATCGCAGAACAATCTCTACTATTCCCTATTTCAGATAGTGCGATACTCGGACATTGAGTGCAATAATTGTAAATCACACAAGTTCTGCAGTTTTTACTATCATTCAAAATATAATTTGCTATTTTGTAAAATATAGGTCTATCCCATGTTTCTTTGATAGATGTAAAATGAATATTTCCAACACTTCTATTGAAAGTAAGCTTTTTCAGTTTTTCTAACGATTTAGGCTATTTCGTGACACACCCACAATCCGTGAAAATTCTGGTTATATCAGATTATGTGATTTTCGTAAGAATTTTATATTGTCTCCAATCATGGTAGTCTCCTTTTACTTGATAAAACTATTATAACATTTAGAAATTAAAAACTGGTTCAAAATCAATAGGATGTGTGTATTCGATACATTCAATAAATTCTTGGAAACAGTTCTACACCAGTTACACAAATCTATATACACCTATCTCATTCAAAATAAAAAGAAAGCTGCAGTTCTTTTAATCCTGTATCAACGATTCATTCTGAAATCGAATAGGAGACATTTCCCAAGTCTACAATTCACTTCATCTCAAATTAATTTCTGTAATTCACCCTTAGTTTATAGATTTTATACTCAACAAAAGTATAAAGCATACAAAACTTCACTTTGAACCAGTATTTATACTATATTCCGTATTAAAAATTCTATTATTGGTTTTGAAAAAAAACAGTCTTCAAATATCCTGAAATATAGCAAAAAGAGATTGGGTAAAAACTCATTGTCTCTTCTCACTCAAGGACTAAGTTCACTTGAGCAAACTGAATCCGCACTGTCGTTCCTTTTCCGACCTCAGACTCGATGCGAATCTGGTGCCCCAGTTCTTCAGAAATTTTCTTAGATAGGTAGAGGCCAAGTCCAGATGACTGCTGGGTTAGGCGTCCATTATATCCTGAAAAGCCACGTTCAAAGACTCGGAGGACATCACTGTTTTTTATCCCGATTCCCGTATCCTTGATACAAAGCTCTTGCCCCTCCATATAAATCTCCAGACCACCTTCCTTGGTGTACTTGAGACAGTTTGAGATGATTTGCTCAATAACCACTAGCAGCCACTTTTTATCCGTCACGATTTCTTTATCAAGGTCATGTAGATTGACATTTAAGCCTTTTTGAATAAAGAAAAGAGCATATTTACGAATTATTTCCTTGACCAAATCCTCAATTTGCACCTGCTTTAAGACCAAATCATCATGAAAACTTTCTAAACGCAGGTACTGTAAGACTAGATTAGTATAGGAGTCGATTTTGAAAATTTCCTGTTCTAATTGCTGCTTCAGTTGGCGGTCGGCTACTTCTGCAACTAAGAGTTGACTAGCTGCAATGGGGGTCTTAATCTGATGAACCCACAAGGTATAGTAATCCAGCAAATCCGTCAATTTTCTTTCTGAATCTGACCTCTGCTGATAAAGTTCCATCTCACGCGCTTCTAATTTTTCTGCTAAAACTATTTCCAAAGGAGATTTGGCTTCCCTCTCCCCATAGAGAATTTCCTGACGATAGACCTGCATTTCCACCAATATGTCCCAAGTGAAAAATAAGATGGTTACAAAGCAACACAAGAGGAAAAAGTAGAGAAAGTAAATTCCCAAACTGGCAAATAAAAACTGAAAGAGTAAGAGCAGAAACGTCAAAGAAATCAGATAGACAAACAGACGACTACGGGAACGCAGATAGGCTAGAAAAAATTGTTTCCAATCAAGCATGCTTTAATCCGTACCCTATCCCTTTCTTGGTTTCGATAAATCCTACCAAGCCCTGCTCTTCCAACTTTTTACGCAAACGAGCCACATTGACAGAGAGGGTATTGTCATCAATGAAAAAGTCACTGTTCCAAAGTTCCCGCATCAGGTCGTCACGCGCTACAATATTGCCCGCATGCTCAAACAAAACGCGTAAAATCTGGAATTCATTCTTGGTCAAATTCAAGACTTGCCCTTGATAATGTAAATCCATTGATTTGGTATTGAGGATAACACCGGCATATTCCAGTAAACTCTCGTCACGCCCAAACTCATAGGAACGACGCAACAAGCCCTGAACCTTGGCTAAAAGAACCTGCTGGTCAAAAGGCTTGGTCACAAAGTCATCCGCCCCCATATTGATTGCCATGACAATATCCATAGCCTGGTCTCTCGAAGACAGAAACATGATGGGGACCTTGGAAATCTTGCGAATTTCCTGACACCAGTGATAGCCATTAAACAAGGGCAAACCAATATCCATGAGGACCAGATGAGGTTCCGACTGAACAAATAGACTCAAAACTTCCATAAAGTCTTCTACCAGGACCACTTCAAATCCCCATTCAGAGAGCATTTTTCCGACTTGTTGACGAATAACCTGATCATCTTCTACTAATAAAATCTTGTGCATGCGCTCCTCCTTTTCTATTATTATAACAGATTTTTCAATGCTAGAAGATCTGAAACTGAATTTGAAGCAGCTTGTTTTTAGGCAACAAAATGAGGCAATCCTACTAGCTAATTTAAGGGAAATTTGATAAGATAAATAAAAAGAAAGGAGCTCTTATGGCCAATATTTTTGACTATCTGAAAGATGTCGCACACGATTCCTTTTACGACCTACCTTTGAATGAATTAGATGTTTTAGCCTTAACAGAAACCACCTACCTCTCCTTTGATAATCTGGTCTCCACAACTCCTCAGCGACTTTTAGACCTGGCACCTCAGGTTCCAAGAGAGCCTAACATGTTGACCAGCAAAAATCGCCTCCAGCTATTGGATGAATTAGCTCGACACAAACGCTTCAAAAATTGCAAACTCTCCCATTTTATCAATGACATCAATCCTGAATTGCAAAAACAATTTGCAGCTATGACCTACCACCTCAATCTCGATACCTATCTGATTGTCTTTCGTGGGACTGATGACAGTATCATTGGCTGGAAGGAAGATTTCCACCTGACTTATATGAAGGAAATTCCTGCTCAAAAGCATGCCCTCCGCTATTTAAAGAACTTTTTTGCCCACCATCCTAAGCAAAAGGTCATTCTGGCTGGACATTCCAAGGGAGGAAATTTAGCCATCTATGCTGCTAGTCAAATTGAGAAAAACTTGCAAAATCAAATCACAGCAGTTTATACCTTTGATGCGCCTGGTCTCCACACAGAATTGACACAAACCGAGGGCTATCAAAGGATAATGGATAAAACCAAGGTCTTCATTCCACAAGGTTCCATCATCGGTATGATGCTAGAAATCCCTAACCAGCAAATCATCGTGCACAGTACTGCTTTGGGTGGTATCGCCCAGCACGATACCTTTAGTTGGCAGATTGAGGACAAGCACTTCGTCCAACTGGATAAAACCAACAGTGATAGCCAACAAGTTGACATAACCTTCAAAGAATGGGTGGCCACAGTCCCTGACGAGGAACTCCAGCTCTACTTCGATCTCTTCTTTGGCACCATTCTTGATTCTGGTATTACTTCTATCAATGACTTGTCTTCCTTAAAGGCTATCGAACACATTCATCATCTCTTCGTCCAAGCTCAATCCCTAACTCCAGAAGAAAGGGAAACTATGGGACGTCTCACTCAATTATTGATTGATACCCGTTACCAAGCATGGAAAAATAGATAGTACTCTTGAAAATCAAATGTATACAAAACAAAAGACCTAGAATACATACTTTCATGTGCATTCTAAGTCTTTTTAAATAGAATCTGACTACCAAATAATTCCTTTGTAGGCTATCAAAATGAGTGCTAATAGCAGGACATAAAAGGCAAGGAAAAGCCATTTCATTTTGACACAGAGAGCTACGTACTCCCGAATAAAAGCAGATGGTATGTAGTAGCCTGCCGTCCTACATCCGAGGCCATCTCCCTTCATTTTTAACTTACGAGCATAGGTACTTGTTCTAAAGACATGATAATCATTTGTTACAAAGAGGAATTGAGGTTTGGCTACCAGCTTCTCACCAAGTTCCTTAGAAAAGAGAAGGTTCTCGTAGGTAGTCCTTGATTGGTCCTCCAGGATAATCCCATCTTGGGGAACATCGGTCTCTTCAAGCAGATAGTTTGTAATAGCCTGCGCTTCAGAAATCTTCTCATCTCCTCCTTGACCACCACTAGCAATGATTTTGATATGAGGATTCTTAGAATTGTGGTAAGCTTCTACTGCCTTATCAATTCTCCTCTTTAGCAAAGGTGTTACCTTTTCTCCGTCTAACAAACCTGCACCATGAATGATGATAAAATCATAATGCTTCTTCTTAGGAATAAAGAGATACAAGATAGAGTACAACATAAAACCCACAAAAGCAAAACCAAAAATAAAGTAAGAATAAGCAATAAATGCAAATAAAATGTTTAGAAAGTGATTGGTGTAAAATAATTCATTTCTATCACCCAATCGAAATGACATCAAGGCAAAAAATAACAAAATGACTATTCCAAGGAGCATTGAGAGATAATTAGCCTTTGAACGTCCCTCTCGCTTCAACAAAATGACCCCATTATAGATTAAAAAGATGCCACTTAGAAAAATCAGTATCGGAAGTAAAATAAAGGGAAATATAAAAAAAGCGAAATGAATCTTCTCATACCCATTTTGATAAAAAAGGTAGCCTAGATAAAAATAACTGGAAATGAGGGATAATAAGAATAATACTGGATTCCACAAACTTCTATTATCCTTCCAAAATGACACTATAAAGGCTAATACAATTCCTATAACGAGATACATTTCTTCCTCCTTTTATGAGTTCATTCTATCATAATTATCCAAAGAAAAAAAGAGGGCACCTATCCCTCTCAATCCTTCATCTGACTCTCTGCATCTGCCACGACCTGTTCTAGACTGGTCTGACCAAGTTCAGCCTCCATAGCCAGCTGGATTCTCTCCAATTTTTGATCTAAAACATCATGAATATGAGCTCCAACTGGGCAATTTGGATTTGGATTGTCATGGAAACTGAAGAGTTGGCCTGTCTTACCAAGACATTCGACCGCTTGATAAACATCTAAAAGACTAATGTCTTTGAGATCCTTAACAATCTCTGTTCCCCCTGTTCCGCGCGCTACTGAAATCAGTTCAGCCTTCTTCAACTGGGACAAGGTCTTTCTGATAATGACAGGATTGACCCCGACACTAGCAGCCAGAAAATCACTGGTCACCTTGCTTTCCTTCCCCTTGAGGGCAATGATTATCAGCATATGAGTCGCAATGGTAAATCTACTTGGAATTTGCATACTCTTCTCCTTTTTACGAGGCTAGCCTACCTCTACTCTTCTCTTTCTTTTATTATACCCTTTTTGGTTGTAATGTCAATTATTACCACTTTTCAACCAAGCATCTAATTCCCTATCATAGCCCTCTTTCTGGGCCAATTCTCTCAGAAATTCCTGATGATGAGTATGGTGGATACCATTGACTAGACTTTCATAATAAACCTCAAAATAGGGAAGTTTGAGGTCTTTAGCCAACTGCAATTCAGCTGCCACATCGTAGTCCACCCGTCGGAAGTCCATATCTACCAAGCCCTTGTCATCAAACTCTAAAATCATATACTGGGCCCGCAAGTCCTTCCGCAACTGGGCATCTAGAAAGAAAGGTTGCCCAATCGAACCTGGATTGACAATTAATTGTCCACCAGTCCCGTAACGAAGCAACTGCTGGTGAATATGACCATAAACAGCAATATCACAAGGCGGATTGGTCACCAAGCGGTCAAAATCCTCTTGCGCTCCAGTATGAATCAACTCTCGCCCCCAGTTCTTATCAGGCAGATGATGGCTAATTCCTACCGTCAAATCACCAAACTGACGATGAATCTGGAGGGGTTGATTGTGGAGCAGTTCAATTTCTTCTAGGGAAATTTCCTCTAAAACATACTGGCACTGGCGCAAGAGATAGCGTTGACTGGGACGAGTACTATCCAATTCCTTACGGACACCGTGCCACAGACTATCTTCCCAGTTTCCCAAAACTCTAGCCGTAATCGGTAGTTGAGCCAACAAGTCCAAAATCCTTCTACGCCCTGTCCCTGGCATGAGAATATCTCCCAGAAGCCAGTATTCATCCACTCCTAGCTGCCGAGCATCTGCCAAAACAGCCTCCAAGGCGGTGGTATTTCCATGAATATCTGAAAGAAGAGCTATTTTCGTCATATCCATCTCCTCGTTTTTTCTCTTGCAATAAGTATAACATAAAAAGTCACAGCTAGAGAAATCTAGCTTTTTTTGATATACTAGATATAGATATTAGACAAGAGGAAACGAATGACCCCGAATAAAGAAGATTATCTAAAATGTATTTATGAAATCGGCATAGACCTGCATAAAATTACCAACAAGGAAATTGCGGCTCGCATGCAAGTCTCTCCCCCTGCCGTAACTGAAATGATTAAACGGATGAAGAGCGAAAACCTCATCCTTAAGGACAAGGAATGTGGCTATCTACTGACTGACCTCGGCCTCAAATTGGTCTCTGAGCTCTATCGTAAGCATCGCTTGATTGAAGTTTTTCTAGTCCATCATTTAGACTATACAAGTGACCAGATTCACGAGGAAGCTGAGGTCTTGGAACATACTGTCTCTGACCTGTTCGTGGAAAGACTGGATAAATTGCTAGGATTTCCCAAGACCTGTCCTCATGGAGGAACTATTCCTGTCAAGGGAGAACTCTTAGTTGAAATCAATAACCTGCCACTAGCTGATATCAAGGAAGCTGGCGCCTACCGCCTGACTCGGGTGCACGATAGTTTTGACATTCTCCATTATCTGGATAAGCACTCACTTCGCATCGGTGACCAGCTCCAAGTCCAGCAGTTTGATGGCTTCAGTAACACCTTTACTATCTTTAGTAAAGACGAGGATTTACAAGTGAATATGGACATTGCAAAACAACTCTATGTCGAGAAAATCAACTAATTTCTCAAGTCCCCCAACCAACCCTGAAAGTTTTATTTTCAGGGTTTTATTTCTATCATTTGATTTTGCTTTCATTTAATTGTAGAATATTTGTAAAAAAAAGAAAGATAGTTTAAACTATGAAAAAATCACTAAAAATTTTTGCTACATCTAAATGGTTTGACCTCTTTGGGGTTGCTTTAGTCGTTGGGATTGCGATTGCATCTGGTTACCTCAACTCCCGCCTCGATAAATTCGTAGACTGGGGACCATGGACAGCTCTTGTTCCCTTTGGATTGATTTCCGTAACCAACGTTGGGATTTCCATGTTATCCACTCGTTTCACGGGGAAATTAAGCAAATGGGGAAATTACTTTGGTATTGTTAATACCATTTTGTCCGGTGCTATTGATTATATCCTTGGAAATAAGGCGGCCATCATTACCTATCCCGTCACCTTCCTCATTTATACCTTTGCTATTAAGAAATGGGAAGCTTCGCAAGAAGGCAGGCCCAACCAAATGAGCCAAAAACAGCTAAAATTGGCGGCCATCATCATTTCCATCATCGCCTTCCTCTTTGCCTTTGTGACAAACTTTATCGGCTATGGAGGAAAGATGAATCTCCTTGCCTATGTAACAACCATTGCCTTTGCACTCTCACTCATTGCCAATGCTTTTAACGCATTGAAACTAACAACTCAGTGGGGCTTTTGGTTGATTTACAATTTCGTTCAGCTGACAAAAGCTGGTATTCAAGGAAATTTTGCCAATATCGGAAAATACATCTTTTATATCCTCAATGCAATCGGAGCTTTATTTGTCTGGAATGATGAAGAAGTAAGATAATAGAAGAAAACTTAAATAAAAAAACAAGTCGACTTAAGAGAATCTCCCTTCTGCTATTTTTATCATTTTACTTGTAACTCCCATTCTTTTGGAGTAGAATGAAGTTAGATAAAAGAGGGGGGTCATCTTATGAAAAAACTCTTTAGAATCCATTTTACAGCAATTGCAGTCATCGATTTGCTACTATTCGCATTTTTTAACAAAAGACCCGAGACATCTTTGGAGTGGCTCTTGCTATCTGGTTTTATTTTCCTCCTTACTCAAGGACTCCTGTTATTTCGCTTGGTTGTCCGACTCAAACATCAATTCGCTGAGATTTATCCTCAAATCAATAAAAAGATTCGCTTCTACTATTTAGGGGTTCTCTCCATTGATTTTCTATTTTTTGTCCTCTTAGCCTTCATTAGTTCTCAGCGTTTTTACTCTCTTATGCCAATCATCACTGCTTGTCATTCTACTTTATATTATATGACGGCTGACTACCTAAGAGAAAACTATCCAGACTTTTACGATAAACACATCTCTTTATGGGAGTGTCTCTAAGGAAAAGGATGTTTTAGCATGAAAAAAATTATCTCCATCAAAACCATTCAACTCCTTATCATCGATGGAATTATGCTGGCATTTTTGACATTTAAAGAGGGACTTACTTGGGATTGGATGTTGATTTATAGCGGTTGGCTCATTTTCTTTCATCCTGTGCTATTGACCTATCTTTCCAACCAACTTTGTGACCACTTTAGTCACCTTTATTCCCAGATTAGACCGAGATTCTGGCGTTTTACCTTACAAATCCTCCTATGGGATGGCCTGATAATTCTCTCTTTGCTGTTTTTAAGTGGTGTCCCACTTTTCCTTCAGGGAACTCTCCTCATCCTAGGACATCTCATCCCTTCCTATCGCATAAGCCAAATCCTGAAAAGAGACTTCCCCCAAGCATATCAAGAACCGATTGCATTTTGGAGTATTTTGTAATAGATAAGAAAGACCAAGCCGGCTGGGCTTGGTTTTTCTTATCTATTTTTCGTATCAAGGATAATGGTGACTGGTCCGTCATTGACCAGCTCAACTTGCATATCCGCTCCAAAGATGCCTGTCTGAATGGACACTTCTTGCGCTAATTTTTGATTGAAAGCATCATAGAAGTCCGATGCCATATCAGGTTTGGCTGCGCCTGTAAAGGCTGGACGATTGCCTTTCTTAGTATCCGCAAAGAGGGTAAACTGAGAAATAGAGAGGATTTCTCCTTCAATATCTTTGACAGACAGGTTCATCTTGCCTTCTGCATCTGAAAAAATCCGCATGTTGACAAGCTTTCTCACAGCATAGTCCAAATCTTCCTCTTGGTCCTCTGGTCCAACTCCAACCAGCAATAAAAGTCCCTGATTGATTTTTCCCTGAACCTGGCCTTCGATACTCACTTGGGCTTTTGTAACCCGTTGGATAATGATCTTCATAATAGCCTTTCTAGTAAGAGCTAGGACAATTAGCCATTGGTACGTTTAACAGAGTAAACTTCTGGCACACTTTTAATCTTGTCCACGACCGAAGTCAGCGTAGAGAGGTTAGCAATGCCGAAGGACACATGGATATTAGCAAACTTCATATCCTTGGTTGGTTGGGCGTTGACTGTTGAGATATTCTTAGTCGTGTTTGAAAGAACTTGCAGTACATCGTTCAATAGTCCTGTACGGTTGAGGCCGTAAATATCGATATGAGCCATATACTCCTTATTGGAGCTAGAGTACTGGTCTTCCCACTCCACATCAAGGAGACGTTGCTCATAGTTTTCTTGAGCGCGCAGGTTCATACAGTCCACACGGTGAATAGCTACACCACGCCCCTTGGTGATATAGCCGACAATATCGTCACCAGGCACTGGATTACAACACTTGGCAATCCGCACTAGGAGACCTGAGGCACCTTCAATGACCACTCCACCCTCATGCTTAACCTTGAGGGTTTCTTTGTTCTCAACCTTGACCTCGCCACCTTTGACAAGTTCTTCTGCCTCCGCCTTGGCCTTGGCACGTTCTTCTTCACGGCGTTCCTTTTCAGTCAGACGGTTAAAGACAGTAATAGCTCCAATTTCTCCAAAACCAATAGCCGCAAAGAGGGATTCTTCTGTCTTGTAGCTGGTCTTTTGTAGAACTTGGTCCATGTGGCGCTTGTCCATGAATTTATTGGCCACATAGCCGTTTTCTTGAAACTGGGCCATCAACATTTCACGACCCTTGTTGACAGACAATTCCTTATCTTGGTTTTTAAAGAACTGACGAATCTTGTTACGCGCCTTGCTGGTCTTGACCATATTGAGCCAGTCACGGCTAGGTCCAAAGGAGTTCGGGTTGGTGACAATTTCAACCTGATCCCCTGTCTTGAGCTTGGTCGTCAGTGGAACCATACGGCCATTGACCTTAGCACCAGTTGCTTTTTCCCCAACTTTTGTATGGATTTCATAGGCAAAGTCAATCGGTCCTGAATCTTTTGGAAGGGAACGAACAGCTCCATCTGGGGTAAAGACGTAAATCTCCTCAGCCAGATAGTTTTCCTTAACTGAATCTACAAATTCCTTAGCATCATCAGCCTGGTCTTGGAGCTCCATCATCTCCTTGATCCAGTTCATACCAATGGCCGATTCCTTGCTGTTAACCTGCCCCTTGATGCCCTTCTTATAAGCCCAGTGAGCCGCAACCCCGTACTCTGCCACCTCGTGCATTTCCTTGGTCCGAATCTGGAATTCAATCGGCCCTTTTGGTCCATAAACAGTCGTATGGATAGACTGATAACCATTGGCCTTGCGGTTAGCGATATAGTCTTTGAAACGACCTGGCATTGGTTTCCAAAGTTCATGCACATAACCAAGCATGGCATAAACATCACTTTGGGTATCTAAAATACAGCGAATGGCAATCAGGTCATAGATTTCCTCAAAACGTTTTCTCTTATCCTGCATTTTGCGGAAAATCGAGTAAATATGCTTGGGACGACCATAAATCTTCCCTTTCAAGTGACGATCCGTCGTATAGTCTTCTAGTTTCGTAACTACCTCATCCACCAAGGCTTCACGCTCTCTGCGTTTTTCCTTCATCATATGAGTAATCTTGTAAAACTCCGTTGGGTTGAGATAACGAAAAGATAGATCTTCCAATTCCCATTTAACGCTAGAAATCCCCAAACGGTGGGCCAGTGGGGCATAGATTTCCATAGTTTCTTTGGAAATACGCTCCTGTTTGTCTTTTCGAAGGTGTTTAAGCGTCCGCATATTGTGCAGACGGTCAGACAGTTTAACCAAGATAACGCGGATGTCCTCAGACATGGCCATGAGCATCTTACGATGATTTTCTGCCAACTGCTCTTCGTGAGACTTGTATTTGACCTTACCAAGCTTGGTAACCCCATCTACGATTACCCGCACATCAGGACCAAACTCTCTTTCCAAATCGTCCAAGGTCGCATCTGTATCTTCCACCACGTCATGCAGGAAACCACAAGCTACCGTTACAGCATCCAGCTTGAGCTTAGCTAAAATACCTGCCACTTGGATGGGGTGAATGATATAAGGCTCACCTGATTGGCGATATTGACCACAATGGCAATCCACCGCATAGACCAAGGCCTTATGGACAAAATGGACATCCTCTTCCGTCAAATATTCTTTGGTTAAAGCGACAACTTCTTCGCCTGTTAAATTCACTTCTTTTGGCATCTCTACTCTCCAATTCTTCCTACCATTTTATCACTTTTTTAAGAATATGAAAACTAGAAAAAGAGGATTCTAAAGCTTATTCAAGTTGTTGGGAAGGAGGATAAAAAAAGATTCACACTAAAACAATAAAATTATCTGATTTTCATCTATCTTTTTGGATATAGGCTACACTAAAAGTCAGTGAAATGAAAATACATTCTTCTTTTTTCAATAAATAAGGTTTGATATTTTGGTAATTTTCTAACCTTTTTAGTGTATAATGGTAATATAAACAGTTTTTTTACGATAATTACTGAATTTTCATCTTTCTAGAAAGGCAAACAACATGAAATTACACAAAAGACTGACACTTTTAGCTTTGGCTGTTCTCGGCTTATCCAGCCAAATCGTTTTGGCTGACGATACGAGTCATTCCACTACTGCCCCTATGACTAGTTCAACCAGTAGCTCAACAAATACTTCCACTAGCAATTCTACTAGCAGTTCTCAAGCTAGTACAGAAACTTCGTCAAGTATAGCTAGTTCAAGTGAGCAAGAAAGCAAACCTTCTCTTTCTAGGGAAACCAAACCCAATCAACCTATACAAACTGGCTGGGTAAAAGAGGGGAACAAGTGGACTTTTTATAGTCAAACTGGGGTCAAATTTACAGATACTCTCTATGATGGTTATTTCTTTGATAGTCATGGCTACTTGCTTGAAAACAGCTGGTACCAAATGGGAAATAATTGGTACTATATCAATGGTTCAGGTAAATATTTATCCAACCAATGGAGCCAAATCAATGGCAAGTGGTATGCTTTTGATGGCTACGGTAGAATGTTGGCCAATGTCTGGAAAGGCGATTACTATCTCAAAGACAGTGGTGCTATGGCAGATAAGGAATGGGTCTACGACCAAAGCTACTCTAGTTGGTTTTACCTAAAATCTGGCGGACGCTATGCCCAAAAACAATGGATTGGTTCCTACTATCTTAAATCTGGTGGCTACATGGCCCACAAAGAATGGATTTATGACCCAGACTATCAAGCTTGGTACTATCTTAAGGACGATGGTGTGTATGTTACAGGAACCTATGCTGTGGATGGTAAAAACCAGCTCTTCCAAGGGAATGGAAAATGGGTTCGTGAATTAGCACAAGGTTTTCAAAAAGGACATTACTCTAAAACCATCTTTCTCGATCCAGGACACGGTGGTAAGGATCGCGGGGCTTATTACTATGGCATAGCTGAGAAAGAATTGAACCTACAAGTTTATCGTAAGCTACGTAAACGACTAGAAGGACTCGGCTATACCGTTCTCACCTCTCGAGATAGTGATATAGACGTTGATTTTATTACCGAGCGTTCTCGTATGGTCAACAAGACCAATGCTGACTTTTTCATCAGCCTTCATTTCAATGCAAAAGGGAATGATACGACCGTTAATCTTGGTATCCAGACCTATTCTTACAAGGATGAACCTGGCTTCCCTAGCAAGATTAACAAGGATTGGCACAACAATCCTGAACGGATGAGTGAAAGTAATCGTCTCGCAGCTGATATCCATTCTTCACTGCTAGCTGAAACTGGAGCTAGAGATGCTGGACTCTTGCAAGCAACCTTTGCTGTTCTTCGCGAAACAGCCAAACCAGCTGTTTTGCTAGAGATGGGATATATGGATAATCCAGAAGAAAACCAAAAAATCCGCAGTAGTGACTACCAAGATAAACTGGTTGAAGGGATTATCAAGGGAATCCAAAAATATTACGCAGGGAATTAAAGCAGTCTAAGCCTCGAACTCATTCGGGGCTTATTTTTCTTATCCAAATCATATCCTTCTTTCTAGAATTATTTCCTTTTTAAGCTTATTCTCCCCAACTGTGCTATACTTATCTTAGTACATTCTTTGAGATTGGAGCTAGTATGAAAATTCATAAAACTGTGAATCCTGTTGCCTATGAAAACACCTATTACCTAGAAGGAGAAAAGCACCTCATCGTTGTTGATCCTGGCAGCCATTGGGAAGCCATTCGTCAGACAATAGAGAGCATCAACAAACCTCTCTGCGCTATTCTCTTGACCCACGCTCATTATGACCATATCATGAGTCTGGACCTAGTTCGCGAGACTTTTGGAAATCCTCCTGTCTATATCGCAGAGAGTGAAGCCAGCTGGCTCTACACTCCTGCCGACAATCTCTCTGGTCTCTCTCGTCATGATGATATGGCAGATGTGCTCGCAAAACCTGCAGAACACACTTTTATCTTTCACGAAGAATACCAACTAGAGGAATTTCGTTTCACTGTCTTGCCAACACCAGGTCACTCTATCGGCGGTGTTTCTATCATCTTTCCTGATGCTCACCTAGTCTTGACAGGTGATGCCCTGTTCCGCGAAACCATCGGACGGACCGATCTTCCGACTGGTAGCATGGAGCAACTCCTCCATAGTATCAAAAACCAACTTTTCACCCTACCAAACTACGATGTCTATCCAGGACATGGTCCAGCTACGACCATCGCCCATGAAAAAACCTTTAATCCTTTTTTCTAGCAAGATTTTGATGATAATAAATATCACAATTTATAATAGATTAAAGCTAGAATAATACGTCCTGACTTCTAAATCATTGTTAGAAATTGATTTCAATTTTCCCATCGATTTGTTCAGATTTTATTTTATCTCACTATATTTATACTATTTTAGAATTATAAAAACGCATAATATCAAGTGTAGAAAATAGACTCCATAATATCCATAGGGGATTTACCCACTACAAATATTATAGAGCCTTTTTATTTTATCAAAATGTTACCTATCCGAAAATTATTTTCCGTTTCTATTTATTATAGGTCATCTATCACAAGCTATAATTCTAGCGAATCCACTTGCCTGATTCATCAACTTGATAACCATCTGGGGTACGTTCGTTGACAGCCATCTTACCATTTGACTTGAGATAGTAATCACCTACCCATGTGTTACGAGCGTAACTTCCTTCTGCTGTTAAGTAGTAGTATGATTTGTAGTTACTATCGTAGACCCACTCACCTTTAGCCATCTTACCATTTGATTTCAAATAGTAGCTACCTGACCAAGCATTGCGAGCATAACTACCTTCTGCTGTCAAGTAGTAATATGCTCCATAGTTTTTATCGTAAATCCATTCACTTTTAGCCATCTTACCGTTTGATTTAAGATAGTAATTGCCTACCCAAGTATTACGAGCGTAGCTGCCTTCTGATGTTAGATAGTAATATGAGCCGTAGTTCTTATCGTAAATCCACTCGCTTTTAGCCATGTATCCGCCTGATTTAAGATAATAGTTACCTACCCAAGCGTTTTGAACATAATTTCCTGATGCATTTAGATAGAAGTATGAATTATATTTTTTATCAAAAATCCACTTATTTGTTACTTTTACGCCATTTTGATAATAGGATGATCCTGACCAACCAGATTGTGTTGGTGTTGGTTTCACTGGCTTAGCAGGTTGTGATTGATCAGCTGGAACACTTGGTTGCTTGTCGGGCTTAGGTTGCTCACTTGGCTTAACTTCAGGTTTTACTTGCTCAGCTGGTTTTTCAGCAGGGTTCTTAAACAAGAAAACGTAAGTATCGTAGGTTTCGCCAAATAGATTGTATGAATGAGTTTTAGTCTTCTCATCATAGCGATTTGTTTCTTCACCTGGGTATCCTAGAAAATATAGTTCTTCTAGTTTTTTATCCTTAGTTAATGTATAAACCTGGATATCTTCTTTCTTCTCTTTTGATTTGAAAGTTAAAGCGATGCCACCACCTTGGAGAGTTCGATTTGTTCCGTAAGTTGGATTTCCATTTTCATTAGGAACTTCATAGAAGATTGTATAAGCTTCATAGTTCATTCCTTCCAACTCTGGAACTTTTACTCGAACAAGAGCAGGTCTAAACCTACTATCCATATCTTTAAATCCGCTATCTTTAAAGTTTATCTCTTTACCGTTTTCGAACATCGGTCTATTGAAGTTCGAACTAAAAGTACTTGTTTTTATATGAGATCCAGCATGAAGAAAATCTGGTTCAGCTGTCCACCAACCGTAAGATGTTTTTTCTACATTTTCAGTAGGGAGTGGAATAGCAAGGTCGTTTGTTGTTAGAGTAGGGCGACCTGCTCCGTTAAACCAACGTTTTGGCTGGTCGTTTCGATAAGGAATCTTTGGCAATCCAGCATTTTCAGCTGGCTTAACTGGTTTAGGCGCGGGTGTTGGTTGAGTAGTATTAGGTTGAGCGGCAACGTTTGGCTGCGGCGCAACATTTTCCTCGGCACGCACCAAAGTTGGCACGGCAACACTAAGAGTGACAGCAGAGAAGGTAACAATACCTAGTTTAGTGAGTTTATTCATAATTTTTCCTCCTCAGGAATATATAATTGCCTTTTTAGGCTTATAAAATGACAAAATCAACTTCCTTTCAAGACCACAAAAGCAAAATTTTGAGCCAACTCATTATCTAAACATTTAATGTCCTTGATAGAAGCCTTAAATGAACGTTCATCCATTAACTGAGCAATACAGCTATCATACTATTACATATCTTAATGATTTTTAAATTTTTTGTTGCCAAAAGCTAGCTATCTCCTTTAGAGATAGGGAACTAAGTGTATCGCGTAACGACCGTTAAACGATACACAAAAAATACCAGTCTAATACAGGTTAAAAACACTGTTAAACTCGCATTTTTTAAATATTCATATTGTTGTTTTGAATGTTTCGTCAAGCGGTCCTTAATCGAAACAAATTTACGGCTTCATTCTACCATTTTTCCCTGTTTTTAGCAATGATTTTCCGTTTTTTTTTTGACGATTGTTCGCCACTTTATTACGTTCTAACACTTTATATAGGGTTGATGTAGAAATTTGTTCAGTTTTTGCAATATTACGTATGCTTATATTTGAATGTAGATATTTGTTAAGTATCCGCTCCTCCTTTTCTTTTGAAATCCGTTTTGCTCCTAATCTAACACCATTTTCCTTAGCTTTTCGAAGTCCTTCTTTTGTGCGAAACCTCAGATTTTCCAGCTCATTTTCTGCCACAAAGCCTAAAATGATGCAAAGTAACCTGCCAATAAGAGAGCCTGTTTCTAGTTTTTCATGCAAACTGACTAGGTGAATATTAGATTCATTAAATAGTTCAATAAGTTCTAGCAGCTTAAACATAGATCGAGTCAGTCTATCTAACTTATAGATAGTGAACGTAACCTGCTTGCCATCTTTCGAAAAGTCAGAAGCCAGTTTTAAGGCTTTTGTGAGTTCAGGACGAGTGTTATTTGCACCAGATTCCTTTTCTATAAAAAGTTTATCGCAATGTTTGAGAGCTTCGATTTGCACTTTCAATCCTAGGTCTTGCTTATGAGTAGATACACGGGCGTAGCCTATGTTGATAGTCTTTTTAGACATAAAAATCCTCCTGTTATCTTGATACAGAGGGATATTTTACTATGAATTTTAAAATAAGAAAAGACTTCAATTTCATAATCCCTATGAACTACACCCCAAAAGCTAGATTGTTCTATCTAACTTTTTAGGGTGTACATAGATAGGGAAGGTATAATTATAGGAGTTTTACTTGCTTCTTTGCCTTACCAAATAATCACGCGCTCTTCTGGTGAACGCCACATACCGTCGCCTTCTTTGACATCATAGGTTGTAAAGAAATCATCGAAGTTTGGTACTTGTACATTAACACGGAGTTTGGCTGGCGCGTGTACATCGACGCTAGCCAAGAGTTTCATAAATTCTGGGCGACCTTTCATGCGCCAGATACGACCAAAGTTATAGAAGAATTCTTCTGCTGAGAAGTCTGGTTCTCGCTTAGCTGCTTCAAGAGCTGCAGCGATTCCTCCCAAGTCAGCCACGTTCTCTGACACAGTCAATTTACCATTAATGGTTGCACCATAAGAATCCTGTCCATCAAACTGATCGATAACTTTTTGTGTTTTCTCCTTGAAGGCAGTATAGTCACTCTCTGTCCACCAATCCTTGAGGCTACCATTTTCGTCAAAGGACGCTCCGTTGGTATCAAAGGCGTGAGAAATTTCATGAGCAATAACTGCCCCAATACCACCGTAATTAGCAGAAGATGACTGATTCAAGTCATAGAAAGGCGCCTGTAAGATAGCTGCTGGGAAGACAATCAGGTTCTTCTGTGGATTGTAGTAGGCATTGACCATATGAGCAGGCATACCCCATTCCTTGTAGTCGACAGGCTGATTCCACTTGCTCCAACTGTGCTTGATTTCCACACGCGCAAAGGCTAAAGCATTGTCAAAAAGACTAGCATTTTCATCCACTACCTTGTCCTTGTAGCGTTCTGGCAATTCTTCTGGATAACCAATATAAGGCTTGATAACATTAAGTTTGACGATGGCCTTGTCACGAGTTTCAGGAGTCAACCAGTCATTTTTAGCCAAGCGTTCCTTATAGACATCAATCATGGTTGCCACTTTTTTCTCTACGTCTGCCTTAGCCTCTGGAGAGAATTTTTCATGTGCATACCAAAGACCCAAGGCTTGTTTGAAAGGGCCTTGTGCTAGCTGGTAGGCTGCCTTGACCTTGTCTTTAGCTTCTGGAACTCCTGAAAGCGCACGGCTATAGGCACCTGACAAGACACGGATTTCTTCTGTTAAATAGCTGGTTGAAAGATTCACAACACTCAAAATCAAGGTTGCCTTGAGGAGAGGCCAAGCTTCTTCACTATAGAATTGGTCTGCTGCTTGCCAGAAACGTTCCTCGTCTACGATAACCTTGTCTGGCACTTGTCCAAGAACGGCTTTGAAGAAGTCATCCAAAGGTAGGGCAGGCGCAAATTTCTTGAAATCTTCGTAATCATATGGATGGTAGAGTTTAGCATACTCTGAACTTTCTTCATTAGAAAGCACCACTGCTGCAATTCGGCGGTCCAATTCTAGCCTTTTCTCTAACAAGTCTTCAATTTCTTCATCAGAGAAATCATAAGCCTTGAGAAGATTTGCGCTGCTTTCTTTCCAAAGAGTCAAGAGCTCTTCGCGCTGAGGATGGTCTTCTGCATAGTAGGTCGTATCTGGCAGAATCGTGCTTGGAGCGCTAGCCCATAAAACGTTGATTCTGGCATCCATAAAGTCTGGCGATACACCAAAAGGAAGGAAGTTTGGTTTTCCAGCAAGTTCAAACTCTGCTAGTCTAGCTGTAAAATCTGCAAAAGTCTCCAATTCTTGGAATTCTTTAAGGAGTGGTAAGACAGGTTTGATACCGTCAGCTTCTCTCTTGTCAAAATCATGAACTAGGCGGTGGTATTTGACAAAGTTTTCCAAGATAGCATCCTCAGGCACCTCTTCACCTGCCAACCACTTGTCTGTGGTCGCCAACATCAAGTCTTCAATTTCCTGGTCTAAATCAACAAAACCACCTGTTTGAGACTTATCTGCTGGGATTTCAGCTGTCTTCTGCCATTCTCCATTGATTGCATCATAAAAATCATCTTGATAACGTGTCATCTTGTTCTCGCTTTCATTTTTTTAAGTTATTGCTAGCTTAACAAAAATTGCTTGGGAATGCAATTAAAAATGAACTTTCCTTTTCCATCATTTTTCAGGTGTTATTTTAATTTTTTCAAAAATTAACTTGACTTAATTTTTTTTTTAATGTATATTAAGAGACAGGAGGAATATAAGTTTATGATACGTATCGAAAACCTCAGTGTCTCCTACAAAGAAACGTTGGCACTTAAGGATATTTCACTAGTGCTCCATGGACCAACAATTACCGGTATCATTGGTCCAAACGGTGCTGGGAAATCAACATTATTAAAAGGGATGCTGGGAATTATCCCACATCAAGGTCAGGCATTTCTCGATGACAAGGAAGTTAAAAAATCCTTACATCGAATCGCCTATGTCGAACAAAAAATCAATATCGACTACAACTTTCCCATCAAGGTCAAGGAATGTGTCTCTCTAGGACTCTTTCCCTCTATCCCTCTCTTTCGAAGTTTAAACGCTAAACATTGGAAGAAAGTGCAAGAAGCCCTTGAAATCGTCGGGCTAGCTGACTACGCAGAACGGCAAATCAGTCAACTGTCTGGAGGTCAATTCCAGCGGGTCTTGATTGCCAGATGTTTGGTTCAGGAAGCCGACTATATCCTCTTGGATGAACCCTTTGTTGGGATTGACTCTGTTAGTGAGGAAATCATCATGAATACGCTGAGAGATCTGAAAAAAGCTGGGAAGACGGTTCTCATCGTCCACCACGACCTCAGCAAGGTTGCCCACTACTTCGATCAAGTCTTGCTTGTCAATCGAGAAGTGATTGCCTTTGGTCCAACCAAAGAAACCTTTACCGAAGCCAATCTCAAAGAAGCTTACGGTAATCGACTCTTTTTCAATGGAGGTGACCTATGATTGCAGAATTTATCGATGGATTGCAAAAATTCCATTTCTTACAAAATGCCTTGATAACAGCCATTGTCGTCGGGGTCGTAGCTGGAGCTGTAGGATGTTTCATCATCCTACGCGGGATGTCACTCATGGGAGATGCCATTTCACATGCTGTCTTACCAGGTGTAGCCCTCTCCTTCATCTTGGGCCTTGACTTCTTTATCGGAGCCATTGTCTTTGGATTGCTAGCTGCTATCATCATTACCTACATCAAGGGGAACTCGATTATCAAAAGCGATACCGCCATCGGCATTACCTTTTCTTCTTTCTTAGCCCTCGGTATCATCTTGATTAGTGTCGCTAAAAGTTCAACTGACCTTTTCCATATTCTTTTCGGAAATATCCTGGCCGTCCAAGATACGGATATGTTTATTACTATGGGTGTTGGTGCAGTCATTCTCTTGTTAATCTGGATTTTCTTCAAGCAACTCTTGATAACTTCCTTTGATGAACTCTTGGCCAAAGCCATGGGAATGCCTGTCAATTTCTATCACTACCTTCTCATGGTACTCTTGACTCTCGTGTCTGTGACAGCCATGCAAAGTGTCGGAACTATCCTGATTGTAGCCATGCTGATTACCCCAGCTGCAACTGCTTATCTGTATGCTAATAGCCTGAAAAGCATGATTTTCCTTTCCTCAACCTTTGGAGCTACTGCTTCAGTTTTGGGACTCTTTATCGGTTATAGCTTTAACGTTGCGGCAGGTTCTAGTATCGTGCTCACAGCTGCTAGTTTCTTTCTCATTAGCTTCTTTATCGCTCCAAAACAACGATATTTGAAACTGAAAAATAAACATTTGTTAAAATAAGGGGCAAAACCCCAATAAATTGGAGGATCTAATGAAAAAATTAGGTACATTACTCGTTCTCTTTCTTTCCGTCATCGCTCTTGTAGCATGTGCTAGTGGAAAAAAAGATGCAGCTTCTGGTCAAAAACTAAAAGTTGTTGCTACAAACTCAATCATCGCTGATATTACTAAAAATATTGCTGGTGACAAGATTGATCTTCACAGTATCGTTCCTGTTGGTCAAGACCCACACGAATACGAACCACTTCCTGAAGACGTTAAGAAAACTTCTGAGGCTGACCTCATTTTCTATAACGGTATCAACCTTGAAACAGGTGGCAATGCTTGGTTTACAAAATTGGTAGAAAATGCCAAGAAAACTGAAAACAAAGACTACTTTGCAGTCAGCGAAGGCGTTGATGTTATCTACCTTGAAGGTCAAAACGAAAAAGGCAAAGAAGACCCACACGCTTGGCTTAACCTTGAAAACGGTATGATCTTTGCTAAAAATATCGCAAAACAATTGAGCGCTAAAGACCCTAGCAACAAGGAATTCTACGAAAAAAATCTCAAAGAATATACTGATAAGCTAGACAAACTTGACAAAGAAGCTAAAGAGAAATTTAACAACATTCCTGCTGAGAAAAAACTCATCGTAACCAGCGAAGGATGCTTCAAATACTTCTCTAAAGCCTACGGTGTCCCAAGTGCCTATATCTGGGAAATCAATACTGAAGAAGAAGGAACACCTGACCAAATCAAGACCTTGGTTGAAAAACTTCGCCAAACAAAAACTCCTTCCCTCTTTGTAGAATCAAGTGTGGATGACCGTCCAATGAAGACTGTTTCACAAGATACAAACATCCCAATCTACGCACAAATCTTTACTGACTCTATCGCAGAACAAGGTAAAGAAGGCGACAGCTACTACAACATGATGAAATACAACCTTGATAAGATTGCTGAAGGATTGGCAAAATAAGCTAGCTATTGGTTTATCTATGCCTAGGTTCTTGACTCTCTTTACATTACTTCTAGTACTAGCTTTGTTAGTTCTATCTCCAACTACAAAACATCATTTATAAGAATAGATATTTCTTAAATCAGTACGAACGAAGTGAGCTATACCAGATATTTCTCACTGTAGTGGTATCCTAGATAAGAACTTTGATCTTATCTAGGACGGAATTTTTGAGACCTAAGGCTCAAAAATTAGGGATGAAATTCCGAAGGAAGTTGCTCCCGTCCGCACTACCTTCGAGAAATATCAAATAGATAAAAAATCTGAAAAACGTCATTCTCACGTGAGCTGACGTTTTTTTTCTGCCCATATTTCCGGTCAAATCATTGGAAAATTCCGGCTGTTTCAGCTAAAATGGAAGAAAAAAGATTGGAGTATCCTATGGTAACTTTTCTCGGAAATACTGTGAGCTTTACAGGTAAACAACTACAAGTCGGCGACAAGGCGCTTGATTTTTCTCTCACTACAACAGACCTTTCTAAAAAATCTCTAGCTGATTTTGATGGGAAGAAAAAAGTCTTGAGTGTCGTGCCTTCTATCGATACAGGTATCTGCTCAACTCAAACTCGTCGTTTTAATGAAGAACTGACTGGACTGGATAATACAGTTGTCTTGACTGTTTCAATGGACCTACCTTTTGCCCAAAAACGTTGGTGCGGTGCTGAAGGTATTGAAAATGCCATCATGCTCTCAGACTATTTCGACCATTCCTTTGGACGTGATTATGCCCTCTTAATCAATGAGTGGCACCTCCTGGCACGCGCAGTCTTTGTCCTCGATACTGACAATACGATTCGCTACGTTGAATACGTGGATAATATCAACTCTGAACCAAACTTCGAAGCCGCAATTGCAGCTGCTAAAGTCCTATAGAAAAAATCCTCTGTCACAAAGAGTTCCTTACTCTTTGAAACGGAGGATTTTTCTTATTCTTTAATTATTGTTTATTTTGAAATGAATCCTTCAAAATCTTTTAGTTGAAAATTATATTTTTCAGTGAGTAACACATTATCCACTGCAACATCTTCTCCCAATGGGTAAATATTTCTTTTGAAACGGTTGTAGGAGGAAAATCTCTCCTACACTATTATTGATTTTGAGAGAAAATTGCAAAATATCATCTACCAAACTTTCAATTATTAAGATTTTTTGCAGTTTATCTGAATTAGAGTCGCAAGGCTTCTCAATAATATAATTGTCGAATTTTTTCATTCTAACTCCCTCTCCACTATTTCTTCCTTTATCAAGAAAAACTTACCTCAATATTAATAAAGTACAATTCTAAATTAACTCCAATTATTGATTCATGATAATATTTCAGTAACTCATCGTGCAATTAAAAACAAGGATTTTTATTTCAGACGATCCATCGTGAACACTTCATCTGCCATCTCCCAAATTGCCGGATTATGTGTTGCGATAATGATTAGCCTATTATCATCTCGAAGAGATAGCAAAATCTCCATAATCAACTGAGAGGTTGCTGGGTCTATTGAAGCTGTTGGCTCATCTGCCAGAATAAAGGGTGGATTCTTTAAGATAACTTTTGCCAAGGCAACCCGTTGCGATTCTCCGCCCGATAACTCAAAGATGCGCTTATCTAGGTCAAGATAAGCCAGGCCGACCTGTTCTAAAGCCTGCTTCTGCCTCAACCGCTGTTCCGCCCGACTCAACTTTTGACCAATGAGACCTAGCTTAAGGTTTTCTTCAATACTTTGGTTTTCAATTAAGCCAAAGTTCTGGAAGAGGTAGCCCAATTCGTGACGGAAAAAATCACTCGATTTATAATTGGCCAAGTCTTTACCTCGGTAAAAAATCGTCCCATCATAAGATTCTAATTTCCCAATCATGTTCATCAAGGTTGTTTTTCCGCTACCACTTGAACCAATTAAGGCATAGACTTTTCCAGCCTCAAATGTCATTGAAAGATTCGAAAATAACTCTCGTTCTCCAAAAGATTTACTCACCTGTTTAAGTTCAATCATATTAACCTCCCTTCAAAACAAGCATGGACATCTTGTTTTCTTTCTGCATTTGGACATGTAACTGTAAAAGAGATAGACCAGTAAAGAGTAACGAGACTAAGAAAGCAACTACTATCTCTACCATAAGAAATACACTCGCAACAAATCCCAGTAAAAACACACCCAGTTGAGCAAAGAGATAAGTGCGATGGATTTCTAAGAACCTGAGACCTGCAATGCGTTTGATAAAAATGGCACGTCTAAATTCTTCAAAGTAGAGCCTATTCATAGTGTTAAACAACAAGATTGAAGTTGCAATCCCAAGCACAGCTCCTGCTAGCATTACCCAACGTTCCCTCTGGATATTATCCAATAATGTGATGTAGTTGTGGTAACCTGTTTGCATTTCTGAGACCCAATTTTCAATGCCTTGTCTCTGGATAAGCTCCTGGGCATCAGACAATTGATTAAAGAGAACGTAGTTCTGTACTGCGTCTACCCAAAACAAAATGGACTGTGGACCAGTTGATTGGGGTGTTATAACAATGATGATTGGATCTTTCAAAAACTGCTGGTAAGAAATAGGGGTCGTATTATACACAAAACGATCCTGACCTGATTCCAAATAACCTACCGTAGCAGTCATTTGCTGTCGTTCATCTTGACTAGACATGCGACTGGTTAAGTCGTCTTCAAAAACAGATTTATAATGTTCTTCCTCTGAACGGAGGTGTTCAGGCAGCAATAAGACAAACTCCCCTACATCAAGGTGATTCATCTTTTGCTCAATAGTTGTATCTACAGGAATGTTTTGACGCTCCAAGTATTGCGGTGTGACGATAAGGACATTGCCATTCGGGTTGTAATCGTGCCATTCTGTAGAGGTTATAAAGTTTTTGGAGGAAGCCATGCCATTTTGCAAAGTACGGTCAATTAACTGGTGTCTAGATAAGAAAGCCTTTTGTTCTGAAACAGCCAGATCCATCAATTGATACCAAGTTCTGAGTTTCCTTTGAGCTTGTTCATCAAAACCAGGACTCGTTCCTTCACGGCTGATTGATAGGGTAATCAGTTGCCTTTCCTGGCTCCAAGCCTCTTGTCCAATCCGATGCTGTTGCCAGGCTTGGGAATACTTTAAGCTACTCCCTATTCCCAGCGTTACAATAATAATCGCTAATAGTTGACCGATTAAAATCAAACTAATGATTCCTCTGACAGGCACTTGCCCTTTTATAATCTGCATCAGGTGTATCTTTTTTATCCCAACTGCGAAGAGTTGAGCGAAAAACAGGGAGATCGACAACAAGATGAGATTATAACTGAGCAAGCCTTCTCCTATGGTCATTAGGGATTGCGTTGGAAGCGACAGAATTTTTTGCATAAGAATGGCGAGCACGCCAGCTAAACTGAAACCAACAGCTATCCCTTTCAAATCCTCACCAACTGGTCTAAGGAAAATGGACCACCGTTTCTCTCCTGAAATGAGGCGAATGCCCGACGACCGTAATTGGCTAATTTGACTAATTAAAGTCAGTGCTCCAAAGGTTAAGATGAAAATCAATAAACTGATTAACTGAAATCCGTTACTAAAGATAGCCATTAACGTAGATAGTTTAGATGGAATTGTCAGGTGCATGTTAGTCAAGCCAAGTTGACTTAGCTCCTCCCTTAGCAAGTGAATATCTAGGTTTCCATCGAATACAAAATAGTTTGTTTCAACACTACTACTTTGAGCATCTTCTAGATTTTTTTCCTGTAGCCCATCAGGCAACTTTCCGTTCCCAAAGGTCGTATAAGAAAACACTGGAGTACCTTCTGAGTTAGGATCCTGGTGTTGAATCGCAATAAAGCTATCCGTTTCTTCTGCTAGTTTTTCCAAGCGTGTAGCAACATGCTGAAAAGTTGTTTCAGGGGAAGAATCACGTACAACAACGTTGGGGTAATAATAGGAGACATATGTATCAGTCCAAATGGTAAATACCCAAACAAAGAACAAACTAGCAAGCAGGTTGGATATGAGTATAAATAATTTTTTCATAGTGCATTCCTTATTCTAAAATAGAGGACAGAAATACCCATGCCCTCTATAAACTAACAAGCTTAATAAACTATTGATAAAAGAATCTTCTTCAATTATTCTTTACCATCCCGCATCAAATGTAACTTGCTCCCCAATTATTTGGATCATGATAGCCTCCATAGGTCCACTCGCCACCACGGTGAGAAGCTACCAAAACAGGAAGAGCCAAACTAAATGCCAAAACGGCAAGGGATGATGCAACTACATATTTTAATTAGAAATCTCAGTCTGAATTATAGTATCCTATTTTTTCCTCCTTTCTAACTGCACGTTCCTTTCTACAGGCAGAGACCTAATTTTATAAACTAATCTTAAATACTTTAGATTTTGTAACTCATAATTTTCAACAGTTGGTTAGCTATGAAAGCATTTTATCAAACATCTCCATTCTTATATCTATCTGGTATTGTTACAAGCTCTCATAAGAATACCTTTCTCTAAATAGTTGAATTTTAAAGTAATACGACATCAATCAGCCTTCCCAACATCAAGACCATTGGACTTCTTTTGTGATTGCACTCGAATCTCCAATTGTTTATTCTTCTGAATAAACTGTTGGTAAGGAATTGTATTACTAAACGTAAAAACCCCTAGTAATGCTAATATAGCTAATTTTTGAATTCCACAATTTTTCTTCATTCGTGAAACCCTTTTCTTTTTCGTTATTCTTATTTTAACAGATATATTTTATGTAGCCAAGCATTTTTATGTAATTTTTGACTTTTTTTTATTTATTACCATAAAGAATTATTTGTTTCTTTAACTTACTATTTTGAACTAAAAATTTTATAATGAAATTAAGTAAATAGGAAGGTTTATTATCTTTAATGAATACACTCGCAGAGAAATTCAGATTGAAAAGAAAAGAGTTGAGACTCTCCCAACAAACTCTTGCAGAAGGAATTTGTGAACAAAGCCAGATTAGTAAAATTGAGAGAGGGCATTTCATTCCCTCCGCAGACCTTTTGTTCAAACTCTCACAGCGACTTGAAGTACCATTAGATTATTTTTTTAATGAACAAATTGAAATTAAATCTAATCTCTCTAATTTCAAGCAATTATCTGCTCGACTATTAGATGACAGAAATTATGACAATTTGGAATATATTTATAGAATAGAGATTGAACGAAGTACTTTTCTAACACTAGAAGACCGAACTTATCTTGAATGGATTAAAGCTATTATTGACTTCTATCAATATGACAGTAAGTGTGAGGCTATTTCTTCATTGGAAAATATATTATTAAAAGTCTCCTCAAATACTCTGATTTATTTAAAGGTATTGAATACTCTATCTAATTTCTATTCCTTAGTGGGCCGTGAACAAGAATATGAGGCAAACTACTCTCATTTGATGGAGTTATATCAGACAAAAAATTTTGAGCATCAGGAGTTTTTATTTGGTTACATCAGAGTTCGTTACAACTACGCTCACTACCTAGTATCAAAGGAAAAATATAACGAAGCCATCCAAGAAGCTCTTGAGACGATTGAACTCTGTAAACAAAGACAGACAAGCTACCAACTGGCTCCTCTACTTATTCTTGTAGGAAATGCTGGAGCCAAATTTCTAGACAAAGAACAAGTCAAAAATTATTATATAGAAGCAAAAGAGTTATGTAAGATTTATAACAATCCTTTAATGTTGATGAAGATAGAAAATTATTTGAAGGAATTAGATACTGTTTAGTTAATCTTGACATTATAGTTTTTCTGAAACGTTAAATAACCTGTAAGGCTGATAGTGAAATTAATACTATCAGTCTTATAATTATGTGACTATTAGTCCGTCTCGCTCCGCTAGGTGCGAGACAAAAAAACCACCCGTTTGACGGGTGGTCATGATTTACGAGTAAATACAAGTCCAATCTGATAAAAACAACTAAATTACTCTACAGATTTCAAGGCTTCAAGCATATCAACCTTTCTCAGATGATGATTGACGAAGAAACCAAGCAAGGTCAAAATGATGCTTACTGCTGCCACTGGGATTACATAGACTTCCCAGCCTACCTGCGGATAAAAGAGAATAGTCGCAGGCGAAATCATTTGAATCAAAAATTGATGTAAATAGAAACCAGATACCAGACCAAGTACAATTCCCACAAGGGACAGCACAATCGTCTCACGATAAATGTAGAGGGTGACTTCATTATTGTGAAAACCGAGAACCTTGATAGTGGAGAGTTCACGGATTCTCTCAGCCACGTTGATATTAGTCAGATTGTAAAGGATAACGATAGCCAACAGAACCGATACGATGACCAAGATGGTCATGGTCTGATTGAGTGAGCTAGCGACGGAGTCAAAGAGTCGAATGGCTGAAGTATTTTGGACGACGCTGGACACCGCAGCTTGATTCATAAGCAAACCAGCCTGCCTTTCGATACTAGGCGCACTGGTATCCCTTAACGAGACCAAATAAGTGTTGGCTTGGGGTAGCTGGCCGTAAATTTGCACATAGCTAGCCTGACTCATATAAATAAAGTGAGCAACGTAGTTCTCAGCAATAGCAGCGACCTTTAGCTTCTTACTTTCAATTTCTAGAGTCTGTCCAACCTTGACACCTGCCAGCTGGGCAAGTTTAGCTGTAATAACGACGCCATCTTTTAATGTCAGATCCTGCTGATGATGTTGAAGATGGATAAAAGGCGTCAAATCTTCCTTCTCTGTCATCATAAGGGTAATAGTCTGAAGACCAGCCTTGCCTTTAAAATCCTTGTCTAGCGTTTTAGAATAGATTTTCTGGTAGTCTTGGATTTCCTGCCCTTTCAACACTTCTTCCAACTCTGCCTTGTCTTGATTGGTCGCACTAGGATTTTCAGAGACAATCATTTGATACTGTTGGATTTGTTGAAACTGTCTAGACGGAACTCCTGCTACAGAGGATTGGATTCCTAAACCTGCAAAAAGCAGAGCAACTGAACCTGCCACACCAAAAATTGTCATCAACATCCGTTGCTTATAACGGAAGATATTGCGGGCTGTTACCTTATGGGTAAAACTGAGACGACGCCAGATAAAACCGATGCGCTCCAGTAAGATTTTAGCTCCTTTGACAGGTGGTTTAGGCAGTAAAAGCTGGGCTGCTTCATCGTGTAGTTCCCTACGAGCCACCAGGTAGGCCGGTAACACACTCGCCAACCAACTTAAACCAAGAGCTAATAAACTATAGCTCCAATAGAACTGAATCTGGGTTTCTCCCACTACCATACCTTTTGTAATGACACTTGAAATTACACTGGCTAGTAAATAATGGCCAAGTATACTACCTAGAGCTGTTCCGACAGTTCCAGCTACTAGACCGTAGAGGAGAAATTTGGCGATAATATCCTTACTGCGATAACCCAAGGCCTTAAAAATACCTGCATGTGTTCTCTCTTCATCCACAAAGCGAGTCATTGTTGTAAAGGTCACCATAGCTGCTACAGCATAAAGCACTACAGGAAAGATATTGCCCACTGCCCGAATACTGGCTGAAGCATTACTGTACATGAGGTAGCCTTGACCGCCAGGCATGGTCTGACGATTATAGACTTGATACTTGGGCTCAGCTAAATCATCCAAGACTTGCTGATGTTTTTCTAATTTTTCCTTTTCTTGGGCTAGATTCTGTTCAGCCTGCTTTAGTTTGTCCTCTTCCTTGCCCAATTCCTGCTTAGCTTGGGTAAGTTGAGAACTAGCTTGCTCTCTCTGGGCTTGAGGAAGCAAGGCTAGTTGACTTTCCTGAGCCTGTAAACGAGCTTGAGCAACTGCTAAACGACGCTTGCCTTCCTGCAGATTAGTCTCAGCCTTGTCAAGGGTTTCTTGGCCTTTGTCTAGAGACTCTTGTCCTTCTTTTCTCAAGAGTTGCAGACGTGCCTTGCCATTATCTGATAGAGCTTGTTCAAGGTCTTCCTGATGTTGCTTGGATTTTTCTTCATAAGCTGATGAAAAAGCATTTAAACCTGCTAAATCTTGATATTTCAAACGAGCTATATTGTAGACTTTCTGATCAAACTGGCTAGGTAAAATCACCCCGTATGCTGTCAGAGTCCCGCTTCCGCTTCCTGCGTATCCCATATCTCGCTGAGAGAGGATTTCAGCTGAATCCACAAAACCAGTAATGGTAAAAGTATGGTCTTTTAAAGAGGAATGACCGCCTTCTTTTTCTTTAAAACTAATCTCCTGTCCCACGCTATATTGACTCTTCAGATGACTGGCCAAAGCGATTTCCTTGTCTGACTGCGGAAGTCGTCCCTCTCTTAGCTGAAAGGTTGAAATTCGCTCTGGTTTGGAATATAGCCGAATGGCATCCTGCCCATTATCCATAGCCACATCTGTCAAATATCCAAACTCAACCTCTGCGCCCTCTATCTGTTCTAGTTCTTCTTGATCTGCTTGATCCAAACCATAATTAGACATAACTGCCAAATCCAAGGTTTGAGCAGTTGTTAAATAAGCATTAGCTGTTGCCTCCATGTTGGGGCTAGTCACTTTGAGGCCTACAAGGGCTAGAGATCCCAACATCATCAAGGTCAAGATGGATAAGAAACGCCCCTTGGAGCCTGTGAAAGACTGAATTAAGTCCTTCCAATAGGTTTTTCGCTTGATCATGCTAGTACTCCAAACTGTCGATATCCTGAGGATGCTCGTTGATCACCACATCCTTGACACTGGCATCGTGCATATGAATCACGCGATCAGCAATGGGCGCCAAAGCTCCATTGTGAGTCACGATGATCACCGTCGCTCCCTTTTGACGAGACATATCTTGGAGAATTTTCAAAACCTGCTTACCCGTCTGATAATCCAAGGCGCCTGTCGGTTCATCACAAAGGAGAATTTTAGGATTTTTGGCTACCGCGCGTGCAATGGAGACTCGCTGTTGCTCCCCTCCAGAAAGCTGGGCTGGAAAGTTATTGAGACGATGAGCCAGACCTACATCTGTCAAGACCTGTTCAGGATTCAAGGCATCTGTCACGATTTCTGAAGCCAACTCCACATTTTCCTTAGCGGTTAGATTGGAAACTAGATTATAAAACTGAAAAACAAATCCTACATCATTGCGGCGGTAATTGGTACGCTGGTGGGAACTATAGTCTGCAATATTGGCACCATCAATCCAGATTTCCCCTTCATCATTAGTATCCATCCCCCCAAGAAGGTTAAGAACCGTTGACTTGCCTGCACCAGACGCACCTAGAATAATAACCAATTCACCCTTTTCAATCTCAAAATTCACATCGCGATTGGCCACAATCTCCGTGTCCCCAACCTGGTAACGCTTGTAACAGTGTTTCATCTCAATATAAGCCATAAGCCCCACCCTCTCTCAAACAAATTATACTACTCGAAAATCTCTTCAAACCACGTCAGCTTCCATCTGCAACCTCAAAACACTGTTTTGAGCAACCTGCGGCTAGCTTCCTAGTTTGCTCTTTGATTTTCATTGAGTATTACTTCCTATTACCATTATAACGCTTTTTCAACTAGTTGGAAACTGCTTACATTCTCAAATCCTTATTAAAAGGCAGTCTCAAACTACTGCCTTCTATCACCTTCTTAAAAATAAAATTGAACAAGATCACCTTCTGCTGTTGCCACCGAAATACAATCTTTCCCCATGCATTTCGCTTTTATTTTTTCTTTATCCAATTTAATCACACTCTTCTCAATACCTGGATAAGAGACTCGCAAATCTCCTCCACTCCTTGATAAAATGGTCATCTGTAAGAGTTTTTTATCCTCCCACTGCATACTAACTTCAAAATGTCCACGTGCCATTAAACCTGAAACGGAACCTGATGACCATGCATCAGGTAGGGCGGCTAGGGGCACCAGATAAGCTGTATGAGACTGGAGCAACATTTCTGCCATGCCACTAGTAGCACCAAAATTACCATCTATTTGAAAAGGAGGATGGCTACACCAAAGATTTGGCAAAGTGGATGACTTTAACTGGTCTGCTAATAATTTATAGGCTCGATTGCCATCTCCTAGACGCGCCCAAAGATTGATCTTATTAGCCTTGGACCAGCCTGTGCCGCCATCTCCACGATTATTGAGGCTAGCACGCGCCGCTTCAAGATACTCTTGTCCCTTGTAGCTAAAGAGATTTCCAGGATAGAGTCCCACTAGATGGGAAGCGTGCCGATGCTGGGCCTCCACTTTTTCATTTTGAAAATATTGCTCTTCCTCCTCATACCACTCCCTGATTCGACCAGATTGAGTGATTTGAAGAGGATTAAGCAAATCAAACTTCTCCTTGACTTCCGTCAACAAGTCCTCATCCAGTTCCAATTTCTGAGCAGCCTGAATAAAATCATGAAATAACTGCCAAATCAGAGATTGGTCATAGGTATTGCCAATCGAAATCGGCCCATGTTCTGGCGAATAAGACGGAGAAGAGACCCAACGCTGCGCCTGCTGATCCTTATGTAAAAAGACATTCCAAAAACGAACCGTTTCCCTTAACATGGGATAAATTTTCTCCCTGAGATAGTCTTGGTCCCTATAAAATGAATAGGCTTCATAAACAGTTTGCATCATCCACGCATTGGCAGCTGGTGACCAACCCCAATAGTAATCCCAACCAGGTGCCGTCCAACCAAAGGGTGTCGCTTGAGTATGAACCAACCAACCGTTCTCCTCCCCTTCCTGAGAGACGATTGCTGCATACCTTGCAGCCGCTAGACGACCATAGACACGCAAATCATCTATATAGTTGATGACTGGGAAAGCCGTCTCTAGGAGATTGGTAACATAGGCTGGCCAATAATTCATCTGCAGGTTGATATTCAAGTGATAGTCCGAATTCCAAGGAGGATTATCGACTGCATTCCAGACCCCTTGTAGGTTAGCTGGTAGAGCATCTGGACAATCTCTGGAAGAACTAATCAGTAAATACCGTCCATACTGGAAGAACAACTCCTCCAAAGCCTGCCCCTCTTGTGGCTTATAATTTTTTAACAAATCATCTGTAGTGGATGCATCAATCTCAGCTCCCAAATCCAATTGAACACGCTGGAATAAGGCTTGGTAGTCCTCAATATGCCTTGATTTCAATTGGGCATAGCCCTTTTCTTTAGCTATCTCCACTAAGTCCTTTACCTGTTGCTCTAAATCTATTTTCTTGCGATAATTACTAGCAGGATTTTGGGCAAAATCAGTCTTAGCAGCCAAGAAAAGATTGGCATAACTGGCTCCTGATATCTGAACCTTATCTGACCAAACTCTAATATCCCCATCTGTTTCCCAAGCTAGACAACTAGCAAATTGGAGGGCATTGTCCTTGACCCGCCCCTTCAACAAGATATGAGAAGCAGAGATATCCAGCTGGCATTTCTTATAATCAGACTTCTCCTGCTCATACTTTCCATCAGAAGCCAAATCACGACTTAGCGACAGTTCTATAGTAAAATCTAGAGTTTCCGCCCCTTCCTTAGTAAAGCGCTGAACCAAGAGATCATCTGGAAAACTCGCAAAAGCTTCACGTTCAAATTTCGTTCCCTTATAGACATAAGAAGTCGTCGCAAGCGCCTTGCTGATATTAAGCTGTCTCTGGTAATCCGTCACCTGAGACAAAGTTGTACCTTGCTGGCTGAACTCAATGAAAATATCTCCAAAGGACAGATAGGTCCCATATTGACTCGTTTGGGGCCCAACTAGGTGCTGTTCAGCCAGTTCCTTAGCCCGATTGTAATCTCTCTTTTCCAAAGCCTGCCGAATCTCAGCTAAAAAACCATACTGGTCCTGAAGATTTCCACCCTGATAATCGGAACTATCAGGAAGTGGACCACCAGACCAGAGACTTTTTTCATTGAATTGAATCCGCTCAACCCCTATAAGGCCAAATACTTTTGCCCCTAAAGAACCATTGCCTATTGGTAAAGCCTCTTCTTCCCAACCCTTATATGTTGTTGACGCTGGTTGCTTGTAAGCCAATACATAATCTTGTTTTTTATTCCTTATCATACTTCCATACTAACATAAAAAGCCTAGAAATCAATTCTAGACTTACATTTTTTTATTTTCCAAGGTAGTATTCAGAAACTACGTTCAATTTTTCGTCAAATTCGAATACCAATGGTGGGAAGTTAGGGATTTCCACGTCCATGATTTCGTCATCTGACAAACCTTTGATGTGTTTTACAAGGGCACGGATTGAGTTACCGTGAGCTCCTACGAATACGTTTTTACCATCTTTAAGAGCTGGAGCGATTTTATCTTCCCAGAATGGAAGGGCACGTTCCAAAGTCACTTTCAAGTTTTCAGCATCTGGGATAACTGAGTCGTCAAGTGAAGCGTAACGACGGTCAGTGTGAGCTGAGTGCTCATCATCACGATCCATGTTTGGAGGCAATACATCGTATGAACGACGCCAGATGTGAACTTGCTCATCACCAAATTGTTCAGCAGCTTCAGCTTTGTTTTTACCAGTCAAACCACCGTAGTGACGTTCGTTCAAGCGCCATGATTTTTCAACCGGAACCCACAATTGGTCAGAAGCTTCAAGAGCCAAGTTAGTTGTTTTGATTGCACGTTTCAATACTGAAGTGTAAGCTTGGTCAAATTCGATACCAGCTTCTTTGATCAATTTACCAGCGTCAATCGCTTGTTGTGTACCTTTTTCAGACAAATCAACATCAGCCCAACCAGTGAAAAGGTTAGCTTTGTTCCATTCAGACTCACCGTGGCGAGCAAAAACCAATTTTACCATTAGATGGATTCTCCTTTAAATTTTCCGAGGTTTTCCCTCGTTTATCTATTCTATTTTACACAATTTTTCACAAAAAAGCTAGTCAAAACCAAAAAGGAAAGGACTGTTTGGCAATCCTTTTCCTTATTGATATCATACAACAACCTTATTTCTCTTCAAATCCTTCTGCGACTGCTTCCGCAAAGTTTTCTTCTACGATGCTTGCACAGTGGTCACAGATAACTGCGTGGTAGCTACGTTCTGCTGTTGTTGGGTCGATACGACGGCAACGGTCACATACTTCACCTGCAGCGCGTTCAACTGTGAAGGATACATCTTCGAAGCTAACGGCAGCTTCTGGAGCTGGTCCTTCTGCGATGGTCAAGTCTGACACAATCAAAAGTTGAGCTACATTGCTGTTTACTGCTTCGAGTAGAGTTTTCACAACTTCGTTTGGATAAACTGTCAAGTGTGCTTCAAGCGATTTCCCGATAACTTTGGCATTACGCGCTTCTTCCAAGGCTTTTTGAGCTTGTCCACGGAAGTCCATAAAGGCTGCCCATGTATCCAAGATTTCTTCTTGATTAGCAAAAGTTTCTGCTTCTGGCAATTCTGACAATTGAACGAAGTCTTCTGCTTCAAACTCAAGATATGACCAGATTTCTTCAGCAGTGTGAGGAAGGATTGGTGTCAAGAGTTTGGTGATTTTCACAAGAATGTCATAGAAGACAGTCTGCATTTGACGGCGTTCCAATGATTTGGCACCTTCGATGTAAACAACATCTTTAGCAAAATCAAGGTAGAAGGCTGATAAGTCAACGTTGATAAAGTTCACCAAGGCCTTGTAGATTGTCAAGAATTCAAAGTTGGCGTAAGCATCACGAATGGTCTTAACAAGCTGGTTAAAGCGAATCGTCATGTACTTATCAACTGAACGAAGCTCATCGTAAGCTACTGCATCTTGAGCTGGGTTAAAGTCAGATGTGTTAGCAATCAAGAAACGAAGAGTGTTACGAATCTTACGGTAAGTTTCAGAAACTTGGCTCAAGATATCCATAGAGATACGTACGTCGTTGCTTGAGTCAACACTTGTTACCCAGAGACGCAAGATTTCAGCACCAAATTGTTTTTCAACATCGCTTGGAGCAATGGTATTTCCAAGAGATTTAGACATCTTCTCACCTTTACCATCAAGGGCAAAACCTTGTGACAAGATTTGTTTGTAAGGCGCTACGCCATGGTTGGCAACAGATGTGATGAGTGAAGAGTTGAACCATCCACGGTATTGGTCAGAACCTTCAAGATAAAGGTCTGCTGGGTAAGTCAATTCTGGACGGTTTACCACAACCCCATTCCATGATGAACCTGAGTCAAACCAAACGTCCATGATATCTGTTTCTTTCTTGAACTCGCCATTTGGTGAACCTGGATGAGTAAATCCTTCTGGCAAGAGGTCCTTAGCATCACGTTCCCACCAGATGATAGAACCATGTTCCTCAAAGAGTTGAGCCACGTGCTCAATCGTTTCAGCTGTCATGATCGCTGTACCATCTTCAGCGTAGAAGATTGGAAGCGGAACACCCCAAGCACGTTGACGAGAGATAACCCAGTCACCACGGTCACGGATCATATTGTAAAGACGAACTTTACCCCATTCTGAGTGGAATTTCACTTTTTCAATTTCGTCCAAGATTTCTTGGCGGAATTTAGAAACTGAGGCAAACCATTGTGGAACTGCACGCCAGATGATTGGTTTCTTCGTACGCCAGTCAAATGGGTATGAGTGAGAGATTTCTTCTTGGGCAAGAAGGAGATTACCAAGTTTTTCAATAACAGTTGGTACAACCTTTTCGTAGAACTGACCTTCAAACTCAGGACCAGCATTAGCCATCATAATACCGCGTTCATCAACAGTGACTGCGACTTCAAGACCATTAGCAATACCAACATTGTAGTCATCCTCACCAAAACCAGGGGCTGTATGGACAATACCTGTACCAGAGTCAGTTGTAACGTGGTCACCAAGGATTACCAATTCATCTACAGCCTTATCCCATGGGTGTTCTGTTACAATATGGTTCAATTCTTGACCACGATAAGTTGCCAATACTTGAACATCAGCCCAGCCAAATTTCTCAGATAAGCTAGTTAATAATTCTGCAGCAACCACAAACTTACGAGCTTCACCAGCAGGTTGAACTAAAACGTAATCAATATCTGCTCCAACAGTCAAACCACGAGAAGCTGTGATAGTAAATGGAGTAGTTGTCCAAACAACGATGTAAGTATCTGTATCTAGAACGCCTTTGCCATCTTTTACCTTGTTGGCATAGTAAAGGGAAGTTGAAACCAAATCATGGTATTCAATCTCTGCTTCAGCAAGGGCAGATTCAGATGACCAAGACCAGTAAACTGGCTTGGCACCACGGTAGATATAACCCTTGTTAGCCATCTCACCGAAGACACGGATTTGGGCTGCTTCATAGTCAGGAGTCAAGGTCACATATGGATTTTCCCAGTCACCAGAAACACCCAAACGTTTAAAGTCTTCACGTTGTTTATCTACTTGTGAAAGAGCGTATTCACGGCAAAGTTTCAAGTACTCAACCAAGTCCATTTCTTTACGTTTGACACCTTGTTTTGCCAAAACTTGCTCGATTGGCAGACCATGTGTATCCCAACCTGGAATATATGGTGCATAAAATCCTGACATAGATTTTGAACGAACAATGATATCTTTTGAAATCTTGTTCATTGCGTGTCCAACGTGGATATTTCCGTTCGCATATGGAGGGCCATCATGCAAGGTGAAATGAGGTTTTCCTTGGTTCAATTCTTGACGACGTTGATAAAGTTTCGCATCTTCCCATTCCTTTTGCCAAACTGGCTCTTTGGTAGGAAGACCTGCACGCATTGGGAAAGCTGTTTTCCCAAGGTTAAGGGTATCTTTGAGTTTCATGGTATCTCCTTTATAAATAATAACAAATTAAAAACCACGACTGCCAAAAAGGACGAAAATCGTGGTACCACCTTTATTCGGAAAAAGATTTAGTCTTTCTCCCTCTTTTCCCGTAACGTGGGGAACGTCAAATCTTACTAGCTTCAGACTTGAGTTTTTGAGAGGATAATCTTATCATTAGGGATTACAGGACTCACACCATCTCCTGCTCGCTGAAAATATAAAGATAAGATATTGTTCTCAGAATATTTCTTATAAAATTGTAACAGATTCTTGCGGTGCCGCAAAACCTGGTTCTGAGTTTACAGCTTCAGTAGCTGGTGTTGGTCCTGAATAATGGCTTGGAGCTACTTCTGGCTCTTCATACATTGGACCAACTGGATGAGCTGGACTTTCTTCAAAAACCGGAGCTGGTGAAACCACTTGTTCCTGCTCAGCTCTTGCTTCGGCTTCTGCAAGTTCCTTATTAGCCGCTTCGATACGCGCTTGCAACTCTGCCATTTCCTCGGGAGAAAACTGGCGAGTAATATCAATTGGTTCCTCCTCTGGATGTTGTTGCAAGACAGAGTCACCTAAGACTTCGCTGACCACTTCTTTGAAGGCCTCATCACTTGTCTGAAGATAAGTCGCTGTTGGGCGAAGAATATCTTCCCAATCTGAAGACTCAACAATTGCTAACTGGCTCTCAATTGTAGATTTAAGACGTTGGTGGAAGACACGGCTCTTGTTTTTCAATTCTTCTGTTTCAACAGCAACTTTCTTAGCATTGTCAGTTGCTTGACGAAGAATTTCATTTGCCTTGTACTTAGCTTCTTCCAACAAACGTTGGGCATCTTGCTCTGCTTGGTGGATAATATTGTTTGCACGTTCAGTTGCAGCATGTTTTACTCGCTCAGCTGTATCCTGAGCAATCAATACAGATTGACTCAATGAATCTTTCATCTCATCAAAGTAAGACAAACGCTCTTCCAAACTCTTAATATGTAAATCCTTATCATGATTAGAGCGAACCAAATCTTCATAATCACGGACTACAATATCTAAAAATTCATCTACTTCTTCTTGATCAAACCCTCTGAAGCGTGTGCTAAAGGTTTTATCTTTGATTTCTAACGATGTAATTGGCATATTTTTCCTCACTTACTTAATAACAATTGGACCGTTAATTTCTTTTTATCTTTTTTTGTTTGCCCATTATCTCTAACGAGTTTCAATCGACCAAATTTCCTAACACTAATCAAATCACCAACTTGAACTACATAATCTGATTTTTCAACTAAATGGTAATTCACTTGGACTGCCTGTTTTTCAATTAACTGACTTGCCTGATTTCTAGACAGCTTTAAGACACCTGACAGAAAAACATCTAATCTAGAACTAGCAATACAAATATCTAATTCTTGATAATCTTCTACTGTAGCAATTTTCTCAGTAAAATGCCGTTCTTCTAGATGAACCGGTAAACGAGCAATTTTCGTAATACCATCTTGAAAAAGGAGCATAAACTGTCGATTAATGATAATCTGTGCCCTCTCTTCATTGACTAAGATATCACCAAATAGCTTCCTATCAATTCCCAGCTGATTTAAAACAGTCCCTAATATTTTTGCATGCGTTAAGCGTTCAAACTTATTAGGATAGACAATTTCTTGCAAGGATAGTTCAAAATCAGAAAATTCCGGCTCAAAATAATCAGGATACAGGAGTACCCGTACATATTCAGTTTCAAGAAACTGCCGACTGCTCATGTAGGAGATGCCGTTGGTTGATGCTAGCACCTTTAAAATCTTTTCTTGGTGGGGATTTACAAAGGGTGTTAAAAAAGGAGAATAAGAATCTTCTACCTTTTTTATCCATTCTACTCCCTTATCAATAAAAGACGAATCATTCTTAGAAAAGTGTTGATAAATCATCTTGTTCATAGAAAGATCACTAAAAGTCGAATCAACTGCTCCCCTAGGAAGTGAACTAGTAATACCGCAATCCAGACAGACAAGTCAAGACCTGCAATCTGGAGGGGTAAACGTTGCAAGGGAGCTACTATCGGTTTCACTAAACTAATAATCAAGCGTCCAAGACGTGATTCATAAGCATTGGGAAACCAAGACATCAGAGCAAACACGATTAAAATCAGTGAATAGATATCCACTGCATTTTGAACAAAACGAATGAGAAAGATCATTATCTCACTCTCGTACGTTTCATATCAAAGCCAAATTCACCATTTTGTGATTCATCTGGAATTTTGATGTCTTCAATATTGACGACAACATCAACTGGTGTCAGCAGGTACATAGTAGATGCTACCTTTTTCATGTTACCAGCTAAAACGTGGCGCGCCCCATCCAGATAGTCCAAACAACGACGAGCTTGAACTTCTGTCATATATTGGAAATCAATCAAAATACTTTCGTTACCAGCTAATAAATCAACAATATCTGTGGCATCTTCGTATTTACGTGGATAACGAACATCAATTGTCACCTTATCAGTAGAACGTTGACTTTGCATAGCCAACTCTTGTTGACGGGCATGAAGACGAGTGATGTTTTTATCTTTAGATGGCGTGCTACCAGCTTGTTGAGGCAACTCTTGAACAGAAGGGACTGGAGTCACAATCGGCTCTTCAGCTTTAGGCTGATATGCAGTACCAACATCTTCTCCATCTTCTGTAAAATAATCTATAAATTTATCAAATCTATCTTTTAAAGACATATTTCTTTCCTATTTAAAAAATGCTGTACCAATTCTGACAAATGTTGAGCCAAATTCAATCGCTTCCTTGTAGTCACGACTCATACCCATACTCAAGTTCGTCATTGGCATATTGGGAATTTGTTTTTCTCTAATTTCTAGTTGCAAATCCTGCGTAGCTTTAAAAATTTCTTTCAACTCATCACTACTAGCTTCAAAAGGAGCCATGGTCATCAAGCCGACATATTCAATTTTATCTAAGGTTGCTAATTCTGGCAAGAGCTCCAATAGTTCTTCCTTTGAAAAACCATGTTTGCTCTCTTCCCTTGAGATATTTACTTGTAAGAAACACTTAACAACTCGGTCACTTCTTTTTTGAATTTCCTCTGCTAGCTTTAATGAATCCAAAGCGTGGAAATAATCAACATACTGAATGACATCTTTGACCTTGCGTCTTTGCAAGGTTCCAATCAAATGCCAGGTAATATTTCTATCTTTTAAAGCTTCATATTTCTCAAGAAATTTATCCACACGATTTTCACCAATATGATGCACACCTAGCGGAAGCAAAGCCTCCGCTGTCGGTACGTCTACATATTTTGTAACAGCAACAACCGAAACAGAATTGGCTTCTCTTCCTGACTGCTGACTTGCATCTTTTATTTGTTGAAAAACACGTTCTGTATTTTCTTTCAAATTCATTTACTTAACGATTTTTGAAAAATGGAGGAGTGTCTAATTCATCCTCATCGTGTAAAGATGGTGCTTCGAAACGTTCAACTGGCGATACAACTGAATCAGTTGGTCGAACAATTGTCTCACGACGCAAGTCCCAATCACCAAATGCTGAAGTTTGAGAAGTTTCTGTACGGCGAGGTGCTGGACTTGGAATTTCAGCAGTTTCAGCCATATCAAACTGACGATTATGATTGTGTGCATAACTAGGACTTGCTTGTTCATGACGAACTGCTTGTCTTGGTGCATGTCCAACAACTTTTTCAACACGATCTTGACGAACACCAGTTGCAACGACTGTAACACGAATTTCATCTTTCATGTTTTCATCGATTGATGTTCCGAGCCAGATGTTCACTCCTTGACCAGCTGCTTGGTTGACAATTTCTGAAGCTTCTTCTGCTTCAATCAAAGTCAAGTCAAGACCACCAGTAACGTTGACGATGACATCCTCAGCACCGTCAATAGTTGTTTCAAGAAGTGGTGAGTAGATTGCCTTACGAGCTGCTTCTACCACACGTTCTTCACCACTACCAATACCGATACCCATTAGGGCGTTTCCTTTATTTGCCATAACTGTTTTCACATCGGCAAAGTCAAGGTTAATCAAACCAGGGTTTGTAATCAAGTCCGTAATCCCTTGAACACCTTGGCGAAGTACGTTATCTGCTTCGCTAAGAGCTTCAAGAAGTGGAGTTTTCTTATCAACAATTTCAAGCAAGTTGTTGTTGGAAATAATCAATAAAGTATCTACATGTTCGCGAAGCTGATTGATTCCTTCTACAGCGTACTGTCCACGTTTGCTTCCTTCAAAACCGAAAGGACGTGTCACAACACCAACTGTAAGAGCACCTAAATCTTTAGCAATGCGGGCAATAACAGGAGCTGCACCAGTACCTGAGCCGCCTCCCATACCTGCAGTAATGAAGACCATATCTGCTCCAGTAATAGCTTGAGTCAAGGCTTCTTCGCTTTCTTCAGCTGCCTTTTGACCAACTTCAGGTCGACCGCCGGCACCCAAACCACGAGTCAATTTAGGGCCTAACTGAATTACAGTCTCAGCTTTTGTACTACTCAAAGCTTGTACATCTGTGTTTGCTGCGATAAATTCTACGCCTGCAACACCTTCGTCAACCATGCGGTTAATGGCGTTACCACCACCTCCACCAACACCGATTACTTTAATCACTGCACCTTGAGCTGCTGCTGTATCAAATGAAAATGTCATAGTTTATTTTTCCTCTTTTATTCATCAAACATGCTTCCGATTAAGCCACGGAAACGATCTGCGATTTTTGGTTTGTTTTGAGAAGATACTTTATCTTCTTTCGGAGCAACTACGTTTGTAGAAGCTGATTGCTCTACCTCAGTATTTTGAACTGGTTGAATAGGGGTAGGTTGTGCTACTTGCGTAACACGTTGAATCATCCCACCGAAATTAATTGGTTGGTGACGCAAAGTATCTTCACCCTTGACTGCTCGTTGTGCTAACAAATGCACCTCAGTCAATTGACCAGCAAATTCAGACAAGCTAATCACATGAGCGAAGGCAGGATTACGGATTCCAACTTGATTTGGAACGTAAAGTTTGACGCCAACGCCAAACACTTCCTGTGCAAGTTCTACAATACCTGGTAAAATAGCATTTCCACCAATCAGAACAATCCCACCTGGAAGATCCAACAAATGTCTTCTTTCCAACTCTTGTTTGATTTGTTCAAAAATGTGCTTAATGCGGGCTGAAATAATCTCTGCTAGGTAGCTTTCTGTAACTTCTACAGGTTCTACTTCACCAATTACTTCAACTTGGAAGGTTTCATTACTTGCAAGTGAAGGGTAGGCTTCACCATAGTTCAATTTCAATCCTTCAGCTAGTTTTTGTGAAGTCTTCAAGACCTTAGAGATATCTTTTGTGACATAATCTCCACCTTCTTGAAGAATATTTGTAAACTGGAGTTCTTGGTTACGGATTGTAGCAACAGTTGTTTGACCTGCTCCCATATCAATCACAGTAGCTCCAAATTCACGCTCTCCTTCGTTCAAGACAGAACGAACCAAAGCCAATGGTGAAATAATAATATTTTCAACCTGAACACCTGAGCGCTCAACTGTCTTACGTAAATTGTGAAGAATAGTACGTGGACCTGTGTAAAGCAAACCACGCATTTCAAGACGAACCCCCATCATACCACGTGGGTCACGAATACCTTGGAAACCATCTACGATAAATTCTTCTGGAATAAAAGTAATGACTTCACGATCTGGTGTCATACTCTTTGTCAAGGCTGATTTAACAACATTTTCAACATCTTGATCTGTAATTTCTTTTGTATCAGATGTAACTGGAATCATACCTTGAGTTGGTTCTACTTGCAAAAGATTTCCAGGCAAACCAACATTCACTGATTTGATTGAAATGCCAGCTTTCTCTTCTGCTTGGGAAATAGCTGACTTGATAGCAGTTGCTGCTGCTTCAATATCAACGATAATCCCATCCTTTACACCTTTACTCTTGGCATTACTTACACCAATTACATTAAGTTCACCATTTCTAAGTTCGGCAACCAATACTTTAATCGAATTAGTTCCGATATCTAAGCCTGTAAAAAAACCATCTCTAGCCATTACATCGCATCCTCTCTCTTCCAAGTTTCAAACTTCTATTCAATATAGCTAAAACAGGGCATAGCTATTCACAGAATATTATAACACAAAAAATCCAATCGTGCTTAGTTTTTCCTAAATTTACTTACCATTTTTTCACATTCGTTCCTCAGCTTTTTTTATTTTCCAAACAAGTTATAAAAAATCAGATTTATGAAAAAAAGAAAGCTTAAAATCAAGCTTTCTTTGCAATCATTTTTTCTGCTTCTTGTTCTAAAAATAGTTCCAAGATTTTCTTTGTTAACGTAATCGCTGCTGATAAGGCCAGGGAAACGATTAAATAATTAGCTACTAAGCCATGGTCTCCAACCAATGGTGGTTTTGTCAAGAATCCGTAATCTCCACCTGTTACTAAATTGACCACAAAAATCAAGGCATTTAGTGCAAAGGTCATGAGAAAAATTCCCTTCACATCCAGCAATCGCGCGTTATACTGTCTCAATAGATAAACTAGAGAGTTCCCCAAGAGAGCTAAGTGGCCAAAGATAAAGGATAAAATCGCAATATGTGGGAAAGGATAGGCATCTGGAACTGGATAAACAAAGGCTGCTAATGTCCCAAATGTTCCTAGTAATGCAAAATACTGCCTATATTTAGACTGACCAGGAAGCAAAAGCACCACAAACATAGCCATGCGGCAATGGTAAAAAGGTAGGCTTTCTGACAACGGCATATGATTGACCCAGTACCAACCATAAAGGAGGATCAACTGAACTGCCTGCAAGATTTGAAAAAATCGTTGGCAAGCCTTCTTTTCACGATAGCGATAGGCTGTAAAAAATGTTAAGGCTAAGAGCGTAAATAGGCTAACATACCAAAAAAGGTCAAATTTGGGTGGTTCTGTTGCTTGTGTCGTAAAGAAAATATCCCATAAATTCATCTAGTATTCCTCATGATTCAAAATTTTCCTGCATATTATTATACCATGCTATTGGTCAAAAATGGATTTAGAAATACGTAAATGTTTGACAAAATCACTTGGCTTCATTTTCTAAACTTTCTACCAACTTGGCTAGATTCATAGAGTTAGAGCCTTTGAGTAGGATTTGGTCATTGACTCCAAGGCTTTCTTTGACCTGCTTGACTAGGTCTTCAAATTGGTCTTGGTCTTCTGTTTTCTTGAAGTAGTAAACGTGGCCAATTGGGAACATTTGACTAGCCAATTGGGCTAATTCAGCAATGTCTTCTCCATAGAAAATAACAGTATCCAGCACATCTGGAGAAAGGCTCAAAATCATCTGATTATGAAGCTGAATAGACTGGTCACCAAGTTCCTTCATGTCCGCCAAGACAGCGATTTTTTTGCCACCTTCATTGGCTGGAATGGCAGAAAATGTCTCCAAAATCAGCTTCATAGCGGTTGGATTGGCATTGTAAACATCTGATAGGATATCTGCTCCATTGGCTGCTTTCTTCCACTCAGTACGGTTACGCGTCAATTCAAGACCTTGGAAGGACTGACGAATTTGCTCCTCTGACACTCCTTCTTGCAGGGCAACATAGGATGCAATCATGGCATTGGTGGCATTGTACTTGCCAGTCACTGGCAAATCAAGGGCTTGCTCCAAGAAATTGGCCTTAAAGGTCAAGCTATCCTTACGCTCAACCAAGTCGGTAATTTCCAACTCTGCTCTTTGTCCAAAACGAACTACCTTTTTATCAGTTGGCAAGTAGTCCTCTACAATCGGATCTGCTGGTGCCAAGAGCAAGGAATTCGAAGACATCCCGTCTGCAATTTGCATTTTTCCTTTAGCAATTTCAGAACGATCTTTGAAAAAGGCCAAATGGGCTTCTCCAACCAAGGTCACGATGGCTGTTTTTGGATGAGCCAATTCTGATAAGAGATGAATATCTCCCAAGTGATCCTGTCCCATCTCCAAGACCAACTTTTCTGTTCCTTCAGGCATATGGAGAACGGTGTAGGGAAGGCCAATCTCGTTATTGTAGTTTCCTTGTGTTTTGTAGGTTTTGTAGGTTGTTGATAGTAAATGCGCCAACATATCCTTGGTCGTCGTCTTGCCATTTGAACCTGTAACTGCAAAGACATCAACAGCCGTTTTCTCAAGATAGTAGGCAGCTAGTTGTTGAAAGGCAGTCAACACATCGTCTACTAGAATGTAAGGATGATTTGCGACCTCTTTCTCAGACAGGGTTGCAGTAGCGCCATTTTCAAAAGCTGTTTCGATAAAGTCGTGACCATCACGCGCTCCCTTGAGGGGCACAAACAAGTCCCCTGTCGCAATCAAACGACTATCAAACTCAGATTTTTCTAACTGGGTGTCCTCAAAGATGCTGATATCATTTTTAGCTCCTACAACTTGAGCAACTTCGTGAATTGTAAGTTTCATTTCTACTCCTTTAAAAAGGGTCGAAGTCCGAGAACTCTGATCACCTTGCAGTGATGGTTCTGGCTCCTACCCTCTCTTTCATTTTTTATAGCAAATGCGCTTCGCGCTTGTCAAAACTTTCCTTGGCAAGGTCAACCAAACGCTCGATTAGTTCTGGGTAGCTGATTCCCATATTGTCCCAAAGTAGTGGGTACATAGACCACTGGGTGAAACCTGGCATGGTATTGAGCTCGTTTAGGAAAATCTCTCCCTTATCTGTATAGAAGAAATCACAACGAGATAGACCTAAACCACCAATAGCACGGAAGGCAGTTTCTGCATTCTGACGCATGACAGCTACCACATCATCACTGATTTTAGCTGGGATATCCATGGTAATCTTGTTGTCAATATACTTGGCATCATAGTCATAGAAGGCTACATCCTTGACTACTTCTCCTGGTAGCGTACTCTTGACATCGTAGTTGCCCAAGAGACCAACCTCGATTTCACGAGCATTTACCCCTTGCTCTACCAAGACACGGCTGTCATATTGGAAGGCAAGTTTCAAGGCTTGACGAAGTTCCTCTTGATTTTCAGACTTAGAAATACCGACACTAGAACCCATGTTAGATGGTTTTGTGAAAACTGGATAAGTCAATTTTTCTTCAACTTCGGCAATTTTAGCAGTCACATCATCACCTTCGACAATGGCCACATAAGGAACTTGGGCAATCCCGACAGATTCTAACACACGTTTGGTCGTGATTTTATCCATGGCAAGACTAGATGACAAGATGTTGCAACCAACGTAAGGCATTTTCAAAACTTCAAGGAATCCTTGAACTGAACCATCTTCTCCCATCGGACCGTGAAGGACTGGAAAGACCACTGCTCCTTCTTCGTAGATGGCACTTGGTGCAACTTTCTTATCCCAATCAATGGTTTCATTGGTCATGAGACGGTCCTCTTGACCTGGAGTCTGGCTAAATTCTTGCGTTTTAATAAAGTCACCTGACTGGCTGATGAAGAAAGTCTTGACTGTGAAACGGTCGTAGTTGACCGCACGCATCACACTTTCAGCTGAAAGAACAGAGACTTCACGCTCTGCACTACGTCCACCGTATAAAAGAATAATCGTTTGTTTCATATTATTGGTTCCAATTCTAATAGAATACTCATTCTTTAGTATATCATATTTGCTTCTTTTTTGAAACTTGAACCTGATACTGGTCTTCAAGTAATCTAAAAAGAGACCGATAAAACTAATATCGGCCTCCATGATTTTTGTATAAATGAATTTGAGTTTGTTAATTATCTACACTTACAACTCTGTTCGATTTTCAATGGCTCGTAAGAGTGTCACTTCGTCCGCATACTCGATATCTGCTCCCACAGCGAGGCCTCGTGCCAGGCGCGTAACCTTGATGCCAGCCGGCTTGAGCAAACGTGAGAGATACATAGATGTCGCTTCCCCATCTGCTGTGGCATTGGTTGCCACGATCACCTCTGAAACTTCACTATCCATAAGACGAGTCATGAGGCTCTTGAGATTGATATCATCCGGACTGATCCCATTCATGGGAGAAATGAGTCCATGCAGAACATGATAGAGTCCATGGTATTCTTGGATATTCTCCATAGCCGCCACATCTCGACTATCTTCGAGAACTAAAATCGTCGTCTGATCACGAGTCGGATCGGTACAGATAGAGCAAGGATCATCATCAGTCAAGCGACCGCAGATGGAACAATAGGTCAGCTCTCTCTTAGCAGAAAGGAGATTTTTGGCAAACTCATTGACGTCGTCATCAGACATTCCAATAGTATAAAAGGCCAGACGTGTAGCCGTCTTAATCCCGATACCTGGTAACTTAGAGTAGCTGTCAATTAGCTTAGCAATAGGTGTTGGATAAAGCATATGTTCCTTTCTAATTCATTGGATGGTGTTGGTTATAGAGGTTGATAATATCGCGTGCAATGGAAGGTCCGACACCATTTGTAAGATTGGTGTTATGCGGGAAGACAACGGCAACAGCGATTTGAGGATTATCTGATGGGGCATAGGCCACGGCATTAGTATTGTTAGCTTTTTGACCGCCCTCAACATAACTTTCAGCAGTACCTGTTTTTCCACTAATGGATACCGCTGCGCCATTTGAAAAGGCACGACCGGTTGTCAAAGCACTACCACCATGTGACACTTGATAAAAGCCTTGTTGGAGGATGGAAACATCAGACTCAGAAATATTAATTTTATTCATTTCCTTGGTTTCAATAGATTGGATTAAGTTCCCTAAGCCACCTTGTTCGTTGTTTCCATAAATCCCCTCGACAATGTGGGGGGCAATCCGAACACCGTTGTTGGCAATAGTTCCAACGTACTGGGCTAATTGCATAGGGGTGTAGTTATCAAACTGGCCAAAGGCATTGGTAATGTAATTGGCAAAGTCATATTCCTTAGGGGTAAATCCTGTAGATTCATCCGGAAGATCAATACCCGTTGAAGCTCCAAGACCATATTCCGCAAATGTCGCACGTAATTTCCCCATAGCGGATTCCAAATTGCTGGTTCCAACAAACATATTAGGTTGATAAGTTTGACCCATGATGCCCAAAGCCGTTTGGACCATGTAGGTATTAGAAGAATACTCCAAGGCTTCCACAGCTGTAATCGGGAATGAACCGTAGGCTTGAGTATACCAAGAATTAATTGGAGCTGAACCTTGGAAGACAATCGGTTGGTCTGTCAAGGTCTGATTCCCTGATAAGACTCCATTCTCCCAACCAGAGCTGATGGTCGCCGCCTTGACAACCGAACCCGGGACAAAGACATTGGTTACTGTTCCCAAGGAATCAGGTGTTAAATCTCCCGTTTTCAAGTCATGTTTGAGTCCTGACATAGACAAAACCGCACCTGTTTTTGGGTTCAAAGCAACTGCATACACACCTTCAGAATACTTGGCTCCTCCATTTCCCAGTTCGGAATTGAAATAGCTCTTAAGCAGATTGTCCACGCTATCTTGGAAGGCCAAATCAATAGTCAGTTTAATATTATTCCCTTTGGTACCATCTTCGATATTTTCGACACTTTCCATATTGCCATACTTGTCTAGATGGACTTCTTTCACCGAGCGTTTTCCTTGCAAGGTTTCCTCGTATTGTTTTTCTAGATAAGAAGTCCCAACACGGTCGTTTAGAGAATAACCCTTTTTGATATAAGCATCTGCTTCTTCAGCTGGTAGACCAGCTTTTTCACTAGATACACTTCCTACTATAGACGAAAGAGAAGTCTCTAGAACTTTTCGATCCCACGAAGTTGAAATACTGATACCAGGTAAATTCTTAGAGGCCGAAGCAATCAAGGCAATCTGAGTATCTGTTAAGGAGTCTGTCGCAATGGTCCCTGTCGCAAAATTTCCAACTGCATTGAGTTGGCTAAAAAGATAAATTTCTTTCTTTTCGTCATCAGAGTAGGCCAATTGACTTGGATCGATACTTTCAACAGTATTATTGTAAAGTTCGGACTCAGATAATTGATTGCCATCAGAATCAAGTCGCTTCTCACGTGGTAAACTTTCCACTGCTTTCTTATAGACATCTTGATCTGCTAGATAATAGTCTACCAACTGTCGGTCAGTCAATGTTGGAGAAGAAACTCCCACATAGGCTAACAGCTTCTTAGCTGTTTCTTTTAAATCTGCAGCCGTCATTTTGTTGTTTCGGGTAAAGGAAACAACTTGTTTCACAGTATTTTCAACCAAAGGCTTGCCACTGGCATCATAAATTTCGCCCCGAGCTGAACTAGTTGTAACCTTTGTTTTACTAGCAGATGCTAATTTTGTCTCATAAAAATCCTTGTTCAAAACCTGCATATAAAGCAGGCGACCAATAATAGCCATAAAGAGTAAAATGACAATCGAAAACAATAAATTAAGCCGAATCGGAATCGAATGGCTGTTAAATTTTCTCATACAAATCAGTCTCATTTCTATTTAAAATCTTACTCTTCATTGTACCATAATTTGAGCAGAAAATTATGGAAAAGAAAGAAGCTTTTTTCGTTTTTAAGGTAAGATACGTTTTTATTTATTCATCCCTATATTATATGTTATAATGAATGTAAAAGTTCAATAATCTAGTCTTTTTCCAATACGACTCATTTAAAGGAGCCTTTCTATGGACAAACCAGATATAGCAACCATCATTGATTCTCACTTCGAAGAAATGACAGATTTAGAGCAAGAAATCGCTCGCTATTTTTTACAATCTGAAACCATTGCAGATGATTTATCTTCTCAGAAGGTCACTCAAAAATTACATATTTCTCAGGCTGCTCTGACCCGCTTTGCTAAAAAGTGTGGCTTTACTGGCTACCGAGAATTTATTTTCCAATACCAACACCAAGCAGAGAAACAAGACACCCATTCTCACAAACACAGTCCACTGACAAAACGAGTCCTTAGAAGTTATAGCAGTATGCGGGAACAAACACAGGACTTGATTGACGAAGTCCAAATAGAACGAATTGCCCAGTTAATCGAAGATGCTGAACGCGTCTACTTCTTCGGAACAGGGAGTTCTGGCCTTGTCGCCCGTGAAATGAAATTACGCTTCATGCGTCTAGGTGTGGTCTGCGAGGCCTTGACTGATCAAGACGGCTTTGCTTGGACAACCAGTATTATGGACGAAAATTGTCTCGTACTTGGTTTCTCACTTTCTGGCACAACTCCTTCTATTTTAGACAGTCTATTAGACGCTAAGGAGATGGGGGCAAAGACTGTACTTTTTACAAGTGTTCCCAATAAAGATAGTCAGGCCTATACAGAGACTGTTCTTGTAGCCACCCACAGCCAGCCTTCTTACATCCAACGTATATCCGCTCAACTTCCTATGCTCTTCTTTATCGATTTGATTTATGCCTACTTTTTGGAAATCAATCGTGAAAGCAAGGAGAAAATCTTTAATAGCTACTGGGAAAATAAAAAACTCAATGGCTATCGTAGACAAAAACGTATAAGAAAATCCTAGTTTGGTCTAGCCAAACTAGGATTTTTATTCATCACTAAACATACCTCTTCAAGATTATGAATTAGTCATATCTTGACTTAGTCTTGAATAATTTCATGTAATCACTTTTTGAAGGGAGTAAATAAGCAAGTCTGACGGTATCCTCAACAATTGTATATAATACGATGTAATCCTTACTCAAGGCCAATCCTCGCGTTTGGTAGTGAGGATCTAATTTCTTACCAAATTTTTCATCGGCATCAAATCCAGCTTGGGGGAAAATTTCTAGACGATTAATATCTTTTCTGATACTCACCACTTTTCGTCTCGCAGCCTCTACAGAACCGATTTCCTCTGCTATATACTGATATATTTTATCCAGACTATCAATCACTTTAGGAGAATACAAAATCCGATATTTTTTATAATCCATAGCGTGTCACGACATCCTCATCTGTCAAGTAATTTCCAGCCTCAATCTTGGCATAACTTTCTTGAACTTCTGCTTGTAATTGTCTAAATAAATACTCCTTCTCTAATTCCTCTTCACTCAGTAAATCTACTTCATTTGTTACGGCAACATTCTTTAAAAATAATCTAAGTGCCGATGAAAGAGAGAGATTTTTTTCTTTTAACACTTCCATGGCATCATTTACTAATTCTCTATTAGCTTGGAAGGTCACAATTTTATTTGAATTCGCTATAGCCATTTTATATAACTCCTTTATATATTTTATTTATTATCTCACAATTATAAAGAAAGTCAAGGGAACTTGATTAGAAAATCCTAGTTTGGATCAGCCAAACTAGGATTGTTTTGTCTTGAAATGATAATAAGCTCCCAACATACCTGCCGTATTTTGGTGATGGGCAAATTCTAATCGTGTTTTTTCAGCTAGGCTTGGTACCAAGGCGGCCTTCAAGGCTGCGCGAATCTTCGGTTTGAGGATAGCTTCTTGCCCCATGATACCGCCACCGAGAATGACCACTTCTGGATTGGCAACGTAGCAAATATTTGCCAGACCTTTTCCTAAATAGTCTACCATGCGGTCAATGCCAGCCATACAGATCTTGTTTCCTTCGGTAGCTTCCTTGAAAATGCGTCGCCCATTCCACTGATCAACTGAATCTCCATGAGCTGTTGCTACATACTCAACCAAGGCTGTCGTAGAAGCAAGATCCTGAAAAGCTCCATCCTGCATGTGCATGTAACCGACTTCGCAGGCCGAATTGCTAAATCCATGGAAGACTTTCCCATCCATAATCAAGCAACCACCGATACCTGTTCCAATGGTCAAGCAAAGTGTGACACTCGCTCCCTTACCTGAACCAGATACTGCCTCAGCAAGACCTGCACAGTTGACATCATTTTCAATCTCACAAAGAATAGCAAAACTCGTCTCGATTTCCTTCTTGAACTGGGTTCCTGCATAGTTGGGAATCTGAGGACCAGCATAGAAAATCTCACCCTTATCAGGATCCACCATTCCTGCAGAAGAAATGGCAACACCTGCTACTGGGCCTTTTTCTATATAGCTGGCTACGATATCTTTTGTCTTTTGTAAGATATGAGGTCCACCCTTATGCGCCTCGGTTGGCATTTCATGCGATTCAACAAGTTGGCCTTCTTGGTCAATCAAACCATATTTGATGTTGGTTCCACCGATATCAATTGCAACGTAGTGTGTCATAAATACCTCCTTATGGATTAGAGGAAGCGCTCCTTGGTTTCACGAATCAATTGCGCTGCTGCTTCTACAACTGGTCGATCTTCTTCAGTCACTGGCGTCAATGGTGAACGGACAGAACCAATGTTCAAGCCTTCATTGATTTTCAAGACTTCTTTGATCACACCGTACATATTTCCATGAGCAGAAGTGAGCTTGCCAATGATTGCGTTGATAGCGTATTGCAATTCACGCGCTGTTTCCAAATCTTTCTCTGCAATCAACTCATTAAGTTTCAAGAAGAGTTCTGGCATAGCACCATAAGTACCACCAATACCAGCTTTGGCACCCATGAGGCGACCACCTAGGAATTGTTCATCTGGACCATTAAAGACGATGTGGTCTTCTCCACCAAGGCTGACAAAGGTTTGGATATCTTGAACTGGCATAGAAGAGTTCTTAACACCGATAACACGAGGATTCTTCAACATTTCAGTGTAGAGACTTGGAGTCAAAGCAACACCTGCCAATTGAGGAATATTGTAAATCACGTAGTCTGTGTTTGGAGCTGCAGCACTGATATCATTCCAGTATTTGGCAACTGAGTATTCTGGCAAGCGGAAGTAAATCGGTGGAATCGTTGCAATGGCATCTACACCCAAGCTTTCCGCGTGGCGAGCAAGCTCCATACTATCTTTGGTATTGTTGCAAGCTACGTGAGCGATAATGGTCAATTTCCCTTTGGCAACTGCCATGACTTCTTCCAAAATCAATTTGCGGTCTGCCACACTTTGGTAGATACATTCACCAGAAGAACCGTTGACATAGAGACCTTGAACTCCCTTATCAATGAAGTATTGAACCAAAGCACGCGTACGCTCTGGACTGACTTCTCCTTGATCATCATAACATGCGTAGAAGGCTGGAATGACACCTTCGTATTTTTTCAAATCTGACATAGATTTTCTCCTAAGATTTCTTTTTTTCTGCTGAGAGCAGTTCTATTTTTTACAAGTTTAGTATACACCTTGTGAAAATCGCTTTCAATATCTTGTATACACTTAGATTTTAGTTTCTACTTGTATTTTAGAAACTGTAACGATTGAAAGTAGTTTCAGAAATACCTCATCCTACTGGTATTTGGCGAAAATTTTCTCCATCAATCCTGCTTGGAGAAAGACCAGCAAACCAAAACCAAAGAGGATAAAAGCTGACCCACCCAAAAGGAGAGTGAAGGCGGATAGATAAAGAACCATCACTATGAGAAAGAGAATGGCTAACATGAGGAAGAACCAAGGAAAGTTAAAACTTGCCAAGATAAGCCCTTTTTGCAGCACTTCTTTCCAAGATAAATCATAGCGCGCAGCGATGGGATAACTAGCCAACATCACCAGAGTGAGGAAGATGAGAATCCCCAAACAAATGGCTTTCACAATCTGGAAAGGCAAAGCAGTCTGTCCCCAGAAGAGATAGAGGTCTAGAAGGCTTAATGACACAATGCCCAACTCTAACAGACCCAACTGAAGCCCCAGTTTCAGATTTTGCTTGAAGGCTCTTAGATAGGTTCTGAAAACTGGAACTCGTCTGCTTCTCTTAATCTCAAACATGGTCTCGTAAAGGCTGATTTTCGCCACTCCAATCGTCACAATAGGCAAACAAGAGACGACAAAAAGAAGATTGACTGTCACGATATCCAAGACCTTCTCACTGAAACGCATGAGAAAATTATCTGTATCAAATGCTGCCTTGATAAGGCTTACTCCTTTTTGTGCCATGTTTGCTCCTCCTGATTCTTTTAATCAATCAAAATTTTAAAGAGATACTTGCGAACCTTTTCTTCCATCCCTGCATAGCCATTTGGCTGATGAGGTTCTCCTGGGAAGAAAATCGCAAAATTGTGATAGCCCAACAAGAGTGGGTATTTTTCATGACAATGGACAAAGCCAATGTCGCTCGCTTCGTCAAATGCTACTGCCTCATTTTTGATACGTGAACCGTAGCTCGAGTATTCATGTCCTTCTACCAGCAAATGCAAGTCTGCATAGTTCTTATGGTGCTCAAATTGATCATTTTCAGCTTGGTTGAGGACATTTTCCTGAACAACTAGAAAGACCTTGTCCCCGTCAATCTCATACTTACCTAGTTCGAAAGAATCCTTACGGTGCTGATAGAGATAGTCGATAGCCTTGTCTAGATTGGGATGGATTCCTTTGTAAAAGGCGATGTTTTTCAAATCGTCAAAAATCATACTGTTTCCTTCGTTTCTGATAATTACTATTTTTCAGTTTCGAATTATCTTTTCTCTATTTCCCTGTAATAGTGCGGACGGAAGCAAATTCCTTCGGTATTTCATTCCTAATTTTTGAGCCTTTTGCTCTTTCATCGTCAGTCTCAAAAATTCCTTCTAAGATAAGCGTAAGATTCTTATCTTAGATACTACTAAAGCGGGAAATAGCCACCATAAAACGAACCTACTCTAACTAGTATCATGAAAAGAGTTCATTCTTAAGTTTATAAGTGTCTGACAAAACTTCACGAAGTAACTGCATACTCTCCATTTTGTAGACACTTATAACTCTATATTTCCATGGCATGTCAAGACCACTTCTGCAATCTTGATACACTAATTTACTTTTCTTAACCTTTGACCGCTCCCATAGTTATACCTTGAGTGAAGGATTTTTGGAAGACAAGGAAGACGGTTACGATTGGCACGGCTGCAAGAGCTGCACCTGCCATGATCAACCCATAGTTGGTTGCCATTTCGGCCTGCATGGTCGCAACCCCGAGTGAGATGGTCAAGTTTTGACGTGAAGTCAACATAACCAACTGCATGAAGTAGTCGTTCCAAGTATTGATGAAGGTAAAGATTGCAAGGGCTGCAAATCCTGGTTTCACGATAGGGAAGGCTACGCTCCAGAAGGTACGAATTTCACCACAACCGTCGATTTTAGCTGATTCAAGCAACTCTGTTGGAATATTTTCACTGAACTGTTTCATGAGGAAGACCCCGAATGGCCATCCAATCAAAGGCAGGATAACTGCCCAAAGAGTATCGTGAATTCCCATGAAGTTGACGATACGTACCAATGGTACAAGGACAACTTGTTTTGGAAGAGCCATGGCAGCGATAAAGACTGCAAAAAGAATGCGCTGACCATAGAAACGTTTTTTAGCCAATACATAACCTGCTAGAGAAGAGGTTGCACAAACCAAGAACATAGTTACTAATGAAATAAATACAGAGTTCCACATCCACTGCATGGCAGGGTTTTGCACCATGAGTTGTTGGAAGTTTTCCATTGTTGGAGCTTTAGGGAACCACTGTGGCGGAATCATAATGGTATCCGGTTGTGATTTGAAGGCCCCTGTCAAAATCCAGTAGAATGGAAAGATGAACAGCACGGTCAACAAGAGCAAGATAATCGTTGAAATAACAGTGAAAGCTGTTAAGGGTTTCTTTTGTGTAGATTGCATAGCTGTCTCCTTTCTTTAGTATTCTACGTCGTTTCCGAGGATCTTGAATTGAGCAAAGCTGACAATGGCAATCATCACTGCCAAGAAGACACCGATGGTATTTGCATAGCCGTATTCTGTCAATTGGAAGGCTTTTTCGTAAAGGTAGTACATCAAGGTACTTGTTGAGTAGTTTGGACCACCAGAAGTCAAGAGCTGAATCAAGGCGAAACATTGGAATGAGTTGATAGTCGTAATAATCGCGATGTAAAGAGTTGTTGGAAGAAGGCTAGGCCATTTAATCTTCCAGAAGACTTGGAATTCAGTCGCACCGTCAACACGCGCTGCTTCAACTAGTGAGTTGTCAATATTTCCCATAGCAGCGATATAAAGGATAATCGGTTGACCAACAGATGTTGTCAAAAGGATGATCATAATCGCTAGCAAAGCCCAGTTTTTGTCACCCAGCCAAGAAATGTTTTGGCTGATGACATGGCTTGACTTAAGGACAAAGTTCAAAATCCCTGATAGAGGGTCATAGATCCATTTCCATACAACCGTTACGGCAACACTACCTGTTACAACCGGTAGGAAGAAGACGAAACGATAGAAAGAACGAGCAATAGCATTTTGATGATAGGTTTGAGATGCTACAAAGAGCGAGAAGAGAACCACAATCGGAACAGATCCAATAACCAGGATAACGGTATTGATCAAAGACTTCATAAAGACAGGGTCTTTAAACATGCGAATGTAGTTGTCAAAGCCTACAAACTCAAATTTAGTCATGGAGTAGTTAAAGAAACTTGTAATGAATCCCATAATCATAGGAGCCAAGACAAAGATGACAAAGAAGAATAACACTGGTGCTAGGAAAGCGTAGGAAATCACTGTTTCCCGCATACGAATTTTATTGACTTTCACAGTCGGCACCTCTCTTTCAAATAGAATAGTTTTTGATTTTCTTGAACTGTTTTAAAACCAAAATGAAATTTTTTAAGATTCGCTTATGTAAGAACTTCATTTTAATTTCGTGACAGTTCCTACCATTTCAAACAAAAGTCCCCCTTTTCTTACACCATAGTGCACAGGGAAAAGGGGGGAATCAATCTGACTTAGTGCTTATTGTTTTGTAGCTTTTTTAATTGTTTCGTTAGCTTTTTCAGTGAAGGCTTTCAAAGCATCCGCTGGTTTTTCGTCACCATTTGATACAGATTGCAACATTGGGAACCAAAGTGTTCTCATTTCAGCAAATCCATCGATAGTGTTGTAGTATGGTGAGTAGTATTTAGTCCAGCCACTGATTGTTTCCATACGTTTGTCTTCATAAAGTTTGCCAAATGAAGTACGAACTGGGAAGGCACCTGTACGAACTACGTCTTTAGGACCCCATTCTTTGTCATCTGCGATGAATTGAACGAATTTCTTAGCAGCTGCGATTTTCTTATCGTCTTTGTTATTAAATACTGCAAATCCGTTTACAAGGTATTCAAGAGATGGTTTACCAGAGTCTGATGGGAATGGTACTTCTACCACGTCTACCTTACTTGCTTCCAAGAGTTTCGCTTGGATACCGTTTTGAGCTGGTGCCCAAAGGATTGTGTATGAAGTTTGACCGTTGGCAAAGTTTTGGATATCTGCTCCACCGTCAAATTGTGAACCGTTGTTCAATAGACCGTCTTTAATCCAGCTAGCAGCTTTTTCAAGACCTTTGACGAATTTAGGATCATCAGTTGTATATTTTGTAACATCTTTATCTGTTACAGAACCGCCGTAAAGGTTTGAGATGAAGGCACGTGTTCCTTGGTCTCCCCCTTGACCAGAACTGAACAATGAACCTGGTGTGTAGCCTTTGTCTTTAAGCGCTTTCAAAACTTTTTCAAAATCATCAGTTGTCCAACCTTCTTTTACAAGGTTTGCAACTCCAGCCTCTTCCAACATTTTCTTGTTCATAGCCATATAGAATGGTGCAGAACTGATTGGATACATGTAAGCTTTGTCTCCAGCTTTACTTGCTTGTACAATGTTTTCATTGTTAACATCTTTAACAAATTCGTCTGTGAAGAGATCGTTCAACTCAGCCAATTTACCGTTTTTACCGTATTGGATGATACGTCCTGGTGCGTCAAACAGTACGTCTGGAGCTGTTCCTGCTTCGATAGCTGTTGTGATTTTTTCAGGACCAGACTTGAAGTCGATGGTTTCCAATTTCACTTTTACATCTGGATTTGCTTTTTCAAACGCTTCAATGATTGATTTTTCATATGTTCCAACACCGTCACCGGTTTTTTCTTGAGTGAAGACTGGGAATGCCCACCAAGTAATTTCTGTTTTTCCGCTATCGCTACCAGATTTTGCAGCATCTTTACTTCCGCCAGAATTTCCACAAGCAGCAAGGCCAAGAACCGCAGCACCCGCAAGTACTGTACAAGCTAGTTTTCTAAATTTCATTTGTATTCTCCTAATTGATAAGCGTATCCATATTGGATAATGAGTTCTTTGCATTTGTATACGTTTTCATTTTGTCCGACGCATCCACCACTCTCCTCTGTTTTGAGATTGTGTTATTTGAGACCAGCAACAAAGCGTTCTGTGATCTCTTTTGGTCTAGTAATAGCGCCACCAACAACAATACCTCGCACTCCATATCCTAGGATTTGTTTGGCTTGTTCTGGTGTATGAATTTTTCCTTCTGCAATGACATCTACACCAGCATCACAGAGTTTTTTGATCAATTCAAAATCGGGACCATCCACCTTTGGACTGTAAGATGTGTATCCTGATAAGGTTGTTCCGACAAAGTCAATTCCTGCTTCAACGGCTGCCAATCCTTCCTCGAAAGTACTTGTATCAGCCATCAAGAGCTGGTTAGGATATTTTTCCTTAACCTGACGAATGAACTCTTGAATCTCCAAACCATCATAGCGTTCACGCTTGGTACAATCCAGAGCAATGACCTCTATATCAAGTTCTGCCAGTTCATCAACTTCTTTCATAGTAGCAGTGATGAAGGGTTCTTGTGGTGGATAATCTCGTTTAATTATCCCAATGATTGGAAGTTTTGTGACCTCCTTGATTTCCTTGATATCGCGAACACTATTTGCTCGGATACCGACTGCTCCACCTTGCTCAGCCGCTTTGACCAGCAAGGGAATGACTCCTCCCGCTTCTGTATAGAGCGGTTCGTGAGGAAGGGCCTGACAAGAAACGATGATTCCATCTTTGATTTGTGCAATCAAGGCTTCTTTAGTAATCTGTGGCATCCTCTTTCCTCCTTTTCTTTGTTCTTATGAGTTCATTATATATTATTTTTAAAGCGCTTTCAATACTTTGTGGTAGAATAGATTTCAGTTTCAAAAGTTATTTAATTCAAACAGGCCTGCTGAAAGTACTTTCAGCAGGCCTGTTTGAATTTTTTTAGGAGAATACCAATGTTTATTGTACAACTTCAGACAGTTTTACTTTACGATCTTCAAACATAGATTTTGTACAAGCATCTGCAGTAGCAATTGCTTCTAGAGCCGCTTCACCTGTCAACAATTTTGCAAATTCTTCTGATACTGGAGCTCCTTGCATAATCTCATGCAGATAGCGCATTTCTTTGTCAATGACAGATGATAACCATAATGGAGTACGTTTACCTGGTTTACCATAAGCAATTGCTCCGTCCATCTCTGTACTATGATAGATACGAGTCCGATCATCATCTTCTTCTTGCGATTCATGAATCAAGAAATAACTTTCTTGTCCATCTAGCTTAAGAGTTCCTTTACAGTTGAATAAGTCTAAGCGGATAGCACCTTTCGTTCCTTGAATCAAAACATAATGTTCACCCCAACGATAAGCTGACCCCCATTCTAACAAGGCAAAACGCTTATTAGAAAATTCCATATTAACAAAAATCATATCATCTTCATCACCGAAATTTTCACCTTCATGGGCTACATTTCCACCTGTCATGGTTACAGTTTCAGGCATACCACCCATAAGGAATTGCACGCAATCCAACTCATGGATGTGGTGATACAAGTGACCACCTGATTTTTCACGGATTTTTTTCCATGATACTGATGGTTGTTGTTCTTCCCAACCATTACGAGCTGTGTGACAGTATAGAACGTCTCCAATAACTCCTTGATTAATTAGTTCTTTTGCATGATGAACACCATTAAAGAAATTCATAATATGTCCTGCCATAAAGGTTACATTGTTTTCTTTACATGCATCTACCATCTCGCGACAATCTTGATAAGAAAGCGCAATTGGTTTTTCACAGAAAACATTTTTGCCATGTTGTGCAGCCTTAATAACTGGTTCTTTATGAAGATTATTTGGAGTTGCGACAATAACACAATCTACTTCATCGCTAGAAACCAAATCATCTAAGGAGCTTGCTACTTTTGCTCCCAATTCTTCTGCAATTGCTTCTGCATTATCTGGATCATAGAGAAGAGTAATCTCTGCTCCATCATTCTTTTGCATATAACGAGCTAACTCAGCCCCAAAATATCCTGTTCCAACAACACCATATTTAACCATGTTTTTCTCCTTTATTTTGTTAAATCATTAATTTCCAAATCTATATACTGAACTACATTGCTTAAATGCAATTCATTTCTCGACCATGAATCATATTTTTCAAACAATACACCTATGTGATGATTTGGCAATTCTGTAATCGCAGAATAGGCATAACCATACGAAGGCAAATCAATATCATAATGGTACTTCCAATCGATACTATCATCTTCTTTATTGACTAAACCGACAACTAATTGACCTCCCTTGCGGCCATTTCTAGAATTTGGTGTACTCAAAATGACTGCTTCTTTCCCATCAATTAATTGAGAGTATTTAATTGCAGATACTTGTGTACCATATGAAGTTTGTTGAATTCCATCGATATACGAAACTTCCGACCATGTTTCTCCAGAATCTCTACTAGTCATATAGGCAATCTTACCTGTAGTAGTTCTAAAGAATGTTCTAATCACACCATCTCTCATTTCAACCATTTGCGCTTCTGCTGTCGCATTCTTAAACGGAATTGAAGCTGAGGATTTCTTCCATGTTTGACCACTGTCATCAGAAATGAGATAAGTTAGTTCGCCACTAGTATATGTTGCAAAAATTAATCTGTTACTTGATTTTAATGCTAAACCTTGTCCGGGACATAAGTAAGTTCCATTATGTTTTTCTCCTAAAAACGGAGGCAATAACTTAAATTGTTCCCAACTCTCTCCTCTATTCTGACTAGTTGTCATTGCTATATAATTAGTAGGAGTCACTTTAAATAAAGAGTCTTTGTAGAAAACATTCATAGGAACCTGTTTTCCATTGTGTGTTTCTCTTAAAGAACCACTATCAAAATCAACCGAATATTGTTCGACTGTTAAAGACTTACCTCCCTCCAAAACTTCATACTTATCATTTACAGTATAATTTGTAGGTTTATTAGTCCTTTCATCGTAAACGACACCATTTTCTCTAACTGTGTAACGGAAATCATTATCTCCATCCTTCTTTAGTTTTAAATAATAATGACCGTTTATTTCTTTAAAACCTGAATCAGCTTTATTTGCATTATTATTTCCAATACCAGCAGGCATAACATCAGCTAATAATATCGTTTTCCCAGATTTTTTATCTTCAACAATGGATGAATCTATAAATGAAGCACTTCCACTAATTTGGCTATTCTTTAATTTATTATCTCGTGGCCAGTAAACCAACTGCTCCTCATAGTCATTAAACTTCATAGCAAAAGTTGGCTCACTCCACGTTTTCCCATTATCATCACTATAAGAAGTGGCGATATTAATCTTACTTTTAGAATCATGAGTTCCACCATAACGTGCATCAATACTTGATAGAACTCTTCCACTGCTTAATGTATACAATGTCGGTATTCTAAAATAGTTAGCTTGAGTAGAATCTCCTGATTGGAAAATTAACTGAAATGGATTTGACAAGGGAATAGTTGAAACTTCCTGATCACTAATTGCTTTATTAAATAGACTGATTTCATCAATACTTCCTTTTGCGAGGTAATGATCCTTGCCTTCACGATTAACAGCTCCTAGTGTTGCCTTATCTATACCATTTATATTTGAAATTGGTAAAAATGTATCAACTGTTTCAGAGAACACTTCTATACCATTAACATACATTGTGTATGTCTTATCTTTAGAATCTGATACAAATACGAGTGTATTTTCAACTGCCTGTCCTTTATGCTTTCCCCATAGTGAAGCTGGTCTAGAAAATAAATAATTTATTCCTTTTTGGGCATCTCTTATTTCTACACCTATCTCACCAGAATCTCTCATAAAAATTGAAAAGTAATTATTTTTAAAACCTGCTTTACTATTAGATAGACCAAACAAAGCTTGAAGCGAGTTTGGTTTATCTGCTTTAAATTTCATTACTACCGTCTGACTCTCTCCAGATAATTTATCTAATAACAAAGGGCTGATATCTATACTCTTATTGTTCAGTTGATATGAACCTCCTTGAAAAATAGGAGATATGGACAGTTGACCATAGTTTAATTCATTCGCATGAATCAAAGTGGGGACTCCCATTAAAAGACTAATTCCTACAACAGAAATTCCTAGTTTTGAATAAAGACCTCTCTTATTCATTTTTTCCTTCTTTCGTCTACTTCACAGATCCTTCTGATAATCCACTTGCAATTTTATTTTGGATGATAGAGAAGAAAATGATTGATGGAAGAACTACAATAACAGATGCTGCCATCATATCTCCCCAGTCTAGGATTTCTGAACCATTAAGTGAACGAAGGGCTACTGCTACTGTCATCTTTCCTGTATTGTTAATCAAAATCAAAGCATACAGGAATTCATTCCAAGCATTGATAAATGTATAAATAGCTGTTGCTACAATACCTGGTGCTACAATCGGTAGTACAACTTTATAAAAAGTAACAAATTTATTTGCACCATCAATTCTAGCTGCTTCTTCAATTCCAATTGGAACTGTTTGGAAAAATCCAACTAAGAGCCAAACTGCATATGGAACACTAAAAGATAGATAAACCATCATCAAGCCAAATAAACTATTTGTTAATCCAACTTTAGCAATGGCAATTGAATAGGGAATTGCTAACAAAATTGGTGGGAAAATGTAGGTAATGACGAGTAGTCTCGACATGATTGCTCCCAATTTAGGGAAAAATCGAACAATACCATAGGCTGCCATAGCCGAAATAATAATCGCAATAACGGTTGTAGCTAAGGCAATAATCAAACTGTTTCGAATATTATCAATAAAGTGCAAGTCGTTGATAACATGAGTGAAATAATCTAATGTAAATTGTTCAGGCCAAAATCGTGTTGGATACTGAGTTAATTCCCCTTTACCTTTGACAGAAGATATGATAATCCATACCAATGGGAAAATTGCAACGATGGTCGCACCAATCAAGAGTACATGTGAGAGAATATCTAAATAAATACCGGATTTCTTCTTCATTATTTTCTACCCTCCTTTTCCCACTTACTGATGATAGCAAAGTAGATAAAGCAAATTGCCACCAAGAATATAAAGAGCAATACTGTAACTGCTGAAGCACGACCCAACAATTTAGTTCCCCAACCTAGGTTGTAGGCAAAAATTGGAAGTGTCGTTGTAGCATTGGCTGGTCCACCACCAGTAATTAGGTAGATAATGTCAAAGTTATTAAAGATCCATACAGTTCTCAAAACAACTAGAAGCCCTACAACCACTTTAATATGTGGAAAGACGATAAATTTGAACACTTGCCAACTTGAAGCACCATCTATCTTAGCAGCCTCAAATTGTTCTTCTGGTACTGTTTGCAAAGCTGAAAGCACATTAACCATAATCATCGGCGCTCCAAACCAAATGTTGATAAACACCAAACATAGGAATGCCCATGTACTATCTGTCAAAAATGCAGGCGTATGTTCCATTAAACCTAATTTTACGATGAGATTAGGTAAGTAACCATAAACCCCGTTTAGAATCCACTGCCAAGAAAAGGCAATAACGATGGTAGGAAATGCCCAAGGAACAATCAATAAGGTCCTATATAATTTCTTGAAGTGGCGTACTCTGTGAAGAGCTAAAGCCAATACAAACCCTACTAAAACTTGACCAACTAATGAGAAAACGGTCCACTTAATTGAATTAAAGAACGCATTAAAGAAGTTGGGATCTGATAGCACAGCTTTATAGTTAGCTAAACCAACAAATTTATAATTAGGCATAATCAAATGCTTATTGGTAAAGCTATAAAAAATACTCGAGAAAAACGGATAAACAAAGAGTAATCCTACGATAATCATAGCTGGCAAAACAAATATCCAGCGAGTTAAATTACGTTCTTTAACCATTCTCCTTCTCCCTTCTTTTACAAGATTGGGCTAGGGCTTTTCAGCTCACTAGCCCACCTATTTTCTAGTCTTTTACATCTACTGAGCAGCCTCAAATAAATCGTTTAATTGTTTTTCTGCTTCTTTTGCTGCTTTCATAGGATCTGTTCCATTTGAAATGATATCTTGGAACATTTGTTCAATAATGTGTTGGTTAGTCAACATACCAGCTTGTACACTTGGTCCATTTTCATAACCAATAGCAGTACCTTTTTTAACAGCTTCAGTAATCACTTCTTCAGCATGTTTAAATTTCTTACGAGTTTCATTTTCTTTATAGGCTGCAGAATCGCTAATTCCCTTAATAGTTGGCAACATACCTACTGGAGTTGAATCAAGGAATTTAATGTAGTCTTCTTCATTATAAAGTGATTCCAAGAATGCTTTAGCAACTTCTGGGTGTTTTGAATTTTTCCAAACAACCATTGGAATGTTTGAGGTTTCAATTCCTTGGTCCTTATCAGATTCTTTGATTTTTGGAATAGGATAAGCATCAATCGAATCAATCAATTGAGGACTGTTGGCATTAATCCCTCCAATATGGAAGCCAGAGTTAAAGTCAAATGCTGTTTTTCCTTGGTAGAACAAGGTAGCTTGTTGAAGGACATTAAAGTTCAAAGAATCTTGAGGTGAGATTTCTTTATACATTTTAACCCAGTATTTAATACCATCTTGAGCAAGTTGGCTTGTCAAATCTGCTTTAAGATCTTTTGTCAAGAGACTTCCACCACCACTACGAACATAGAAGTTCAAGAAACGTGTTGCCATTAAGTCATTTGTTCCGAACGGAACAGACAAGCCATAAACTCCAGCTTCTTTCAATTTTTTAGAAGCTTCATAGAGTTGATCCCAAGTTTTAGGAACCTCAATATTATGTTCTTTTAACAAATCTGTTCTAACCCACATAACTTGTGCATGTGAATAAAGAGGAACAGAGTAGTAATCATTTCCGATTTTTGCTTCATTTAAGGCAGTTTCGTTAAATTTATCCTGTCCAATACGCTTGATAGAATCGTTTAGCGGAACCAAAGCATCTGAGTTTACCATTTCCATTACTTGGTTAGGAAGGGCTGTACTGATATCTGGCACATTTCCATTTGCTAAACCTGTAGTCCATTTAGTATAGAAGTCATTCCAAGAAAATGTTTCAATCTTGATTTTCGTTTTTGGATGTTTTTGCATGAAAGCATCTGCTGATTTTTGAATACTTTCTAAACGAGGTCCTTGAGTAAAGGAGTGCCACATTGTAATCTCACCAGATAATTCTGTCGGCGGTTCAGTACTAGTTGTATCCTCTTTCTTTCCTGAACAAGCTACCAAGGCAACGGCTGCTAGCGCAACTCCAGCTAGACATAAAAACTTTCTCATTTTTTTCATTGTTCTTCCCTTTCTACATTAAGAAATCGCAACTTTAAAGACTACTTTTTTCACAGGTTCATCATTTATACGAACCTTCGGTTGGTGTAAATCTTCTGGAAAAGTGATGAGGCATTCGCCAGCTCTCAAATGAACCAACTGTTCCACTTTCCCTGTGTATAATTCAATATCTTTTTCTTTATCATATTTTTGGGTAACGCTTACATTTTCCGGCGACGTAACAGCCATGGCTTCTTCGTTTTCCAAAACTAAATGAATATCCAAATATTTTTGGTGAGTTTCAAAGAAAGCTCCTGCTTGGCCATCTGCTAAATATGTAAAGCAATTTCCAAACAATCGATCACCATCGATATCAATCGGACCTTCTGTCAAATTTTCTAGTCCTGTTTTTTCTAGAAAATCTATTAATGTTGCAAAATGTGGATTTACTCCCACATAAGTTCCTAAACGACTAATTTTTGTAATAATCATACCGTATCCTCCTTTCTACAAATTTTTATTTATATATAGCAGCACCACACTCCCTATTTTAAAAATATATAATTTACGATATGTTAATTCTCAATTCTATTAAGAATTTGTCTCCGTTTCTTACCTATGATAAACTCCAAGAAAATTATTTATTACATATCTTATAACGTGTCTTATAACGTGTCTTACTTATGCCTCATTTTCCTTGTTTTATGAACCCATTATATACCTTTTTTGAAGCGCTTTCAATATTTGTTGTACGATAGAATATACTTTTATAAATATTTTATATAACACATTATCAAGAAATTACTTTCTATACCAAATATATTAATGTTTTTTATATTTAAATGATATGATTATAAACAACCCTTATAAAATAAGAAGAAATCCCTAATTGTCTCAAAATGTATTGAATATAATTGTAATTTTATCAATTAATTCAAAACCCGTCTAGAATTCCCATCTTTTTACTGAACTCTAGACTGGTTTATTTTCTTTTTAAAATTAATATCTATTATTTTATAACTAACCTTCACTATCCTTTCGTCTATAGAAAATCATGGCTCCTAAAATAACACCCACAAAACCTAGCAAAACTGTTGATATCGACTTATCCTCACCTGTATTTGGTAACTTGGACTGCTCATTATTACTTACTTTATTTTCCAGTTGACTAGATTGCGAGTGTCCATTTATTGATAACAACTTAGGAGATGCTGAATTAACCTCACCATTTTTATCTTCCCTATGATTATCAAGTACCACATTATCCAAAGAAAGTTGGAAAGTCATAGCATATATACTAAAATGATTTGTCTCAAAAGTGACCTCCCCATCTTTTTGTAGGAATTCAAGTGTGTGTAAGTTTCCTTTAGAGTCAACATAATAAACATTCTCCACAGACTGCTCCGCTGCAAAAGTAACAATTACTGTTCCTTTAGGCTGAACAGCTTTACCACTTGCATCATTCAATTGGATATCATATGCTTTATAGTTTAATGAACTTAAAGAACTGACTTTAACTTCTTGAATTTTAACATCTTTAACATTTTTCAACACTTCTTCTGAAGCTTGAATCTGAACACTTCCTGTTGCATTTTTTAAAGTATGTTTTAATTTGGAAGATTCTGAAATGATAGAACTAGTAGTAACATTGTTATTTTTTAATGGTTTATTATTGTTTTCTGTGATAGAACTTACGTTTCCTTCTTCTATAATTGCTCCTGAATTTTCTTCTTTTTCTAATGGCTCTATAGTTCCAGTATATGCTGGTTTGTCAACAGTTGGAGCTAGCTCATATCCTGATGTACCTATTGGCTCTTTATATTCTGGAACCTCTATTACCTCCGGAGAGTCAATGTTTACTCCTCCTTCATATTCTAGAACTGATACCGTTGGAGCGTCTTCTGAGCCTGCTGTTGATAGAGGACCAGTATACTCTGGAACCTCTGTTACAACAGAAGAAGCAGAATTTACTCCTCCTCGATAATCTTCTTTCTCCGAAACAAGGGCAAGTTCTGAATTTACTCCTCCTTCATATTCTGGAACAGATATTGTTGGAGCTCCTTCTAAACCTGATGTTCCCAAAGCACCTGTATATTCTTCAGTATAATGCACGACACTCTCCGCAGCATTCATCCCACCAGGAATTCCTGCTCCAGCAAGGTTGACTGTCAAATTATGCATACTTTCAATACTGCCATCAACTATACCAGTAATTTCTTGTCCAATATCTTTCTTATCTACAGCAAATAAAAGAGTTTTGCTATCATACTGAGTCATGAAAACAGCTGTTCTTCCATTCGCCAATCGCAAAATAGGTGCTCGATTTACCAGGACTTCTGAATCAAATTCTAGACCAAAAACACCTTTCCCCATCTCATAAGCTTGGCTAACTTTTGCTTCTGTCGGAGAAATCAAATCCTTACTCACAAAATCCCAATTAAATTTTTTATAGGATAAAGTATAATAGTTCTGTCCATTTTCACGATGTTCATACAATAAGCCGTATTCACCACCACCTAACTCTTGCAATGAATTATAAGCAAATTCTCCATTCTGAATTGGATTGTGTTTTAACCAAGTTAGCTCACCATTTTCCTCAACACGAGCCAAGTGAACTAAACCATTTTTACGTTCACGGCCTGGTCCAGCAGCATTGCTAAGAAGAATGTACTCTTTACCATCATGCATCGTATGAATAGCTGACATTTGAACATAGGCATCTTTTACTTCTGGATAACGTTTGATTGTCTTCTCCCAAGTAACCCCACCATCTTTACTGGTAGCAACCTGAAGATCTCCAGTCAATCCACGCATAAAGAGTTTTACATCCCCATTGTTTAATTGCAGAACCGTTGATTCTGTATTTTGAGCACTACTTTTATTCATATTTGATGAATGGATAACGCTATTTCCAACAGGTCGATTATCATTTGGTGACTCTCCAGCATGCCAAGTTTGTCCATGGTCATCTGAATAAATCAAACGTGAAGACTGTGATCCGCCTAAATGCGAAATATTGTTCGTTGTATAGGCTGGCACTAAAATACGTCCTTTATGAGCGCCATTGCGTAGTACAATTCCTGTTCCAGGACCTGTTCCAAGGAATTTCATCCAGTCTTGCCGAATACCTGGTGTGATATCTTTTGGAGCAGACCATGTTTTTCCATCATCATCGCTATATGACATCCACAAATAGCTCGTATTCGCTACTCTGAATGGATTTTTATCGCTTTGTTTAAAATAGATATTTCCAATTAATTCTTGATTTTTATAAAGATCTCCCTTATCTCTAAATCCAGCCTCTGTAGGATTAACCACGACTCGATAGTCTGTTTTTTGATTTTGTGAATTGAAAATCTCACCATTATCTCTTAGTGTATATCGTTCCGTCTCCCCTTGTTTGTAAAGAACCTGATAAGTTTTATCTCCTATTTCTTCATAAGCTTTTTCAGGTTGATTTGGCATTCCAAAAACAGCTCGCCCTTCTGGAAACATATCATAAATTGAAAAAATCCGTTTTGTCGTTGGATCTTGAACTAGAACCATATCAATATTAAGGGGTGATGTAGCAGTCTTATCAGTAGCTTCTGGATTATCGCGAAGATTAGAAATAGTTAGTTTATCTCCCCAAGTCTTTCCATTATCTTGACTGCGACGAATTACCATACCAATATCACCATAGTCAAAATGGTGTAAACGTCGTTCGTCACCCGCAGCGATCAAGGTTCCCTTATCTGTTTTTAATAAAGCTGGAATTCGGTAACTATTAATTCCTTCACCATTTGGCTGGTTATTTCTCCCACTCTCAAAAATATCTTTCTTTTCAGTAACTTCAGCGCCTTCAGGTAATTTTTTCTCTAAATCATTTCTTTCAAATAATTGGCTACGTTTTTTTACTTCCTCGATGGTTAGAGCACGATTATATACAGTTAGATTACGGATTTGAAGATTCGACCCCCACATTGTTTGGTTTGCTCTTCTAGTAGCTCCAATCTGTACTTTATTGACATCTGGCATATCTTTAATAAAGCGACCTGATTTCGTGTTCGTTCTAGATAAAACTCCATTTACATATAAACGAACCTGCCCATTTGGCTGATCTGCTTTTGGTCTCTCTACCGTAAAAGTAACTGAATTCCATTGTCCTGGTTTTATTTTAAGAGATGCATCTGAATAACTGCCATAAAAGTGACTTCCATCAGCACCACGTGCTTCCACCATTGCAGTCCCCTTGTTCACAGACATACTAAAATATTCATCTTTCTTCTTATCACTTGACACAGAGAAAAGATTATAAAATTGAGGTGCATTGGCATCTGGTTTAAACTCCATATGAATGGTAGCATTTTTAAGTTGTTTCAACTGATCCAATTCTTCTGCTAGGTCAACTCTCTGCCCATTCCCAGTATTAGTAGCCAGATCCTCTCTTTCAAAAACAGTTTCTACATTTGTCAACTCTCTGGCAAAAAAATCACGTGGAGGAACGACTGCATCATTTGCACCTTCAATTTTTGCTGGATGATGCTCTATACTTTCTTCACTTCCTGTATTGGACTCTACAGGAAGATGTTCAGAGTTTCCTTCTGGTGTCGAGGTCTCTTCCTTCAAATTATGCTTATTAACATCAACTCCTTGATTAGTCGCTAAAGCCAATTTATCAGCTAAATCCTTATCTAGGTGATTTAAGTTACCAGAAACTACCTCAGTTACAGGTTCTGATACAGGTGCTCCACTTTCTAAAGGAGTTTCTACCTTACTTACATCAATATTAGTTGTAGTTTCTTGTGCTAAAGCCGGTGTAATACCAAATAAAACTGATCCAATAGCTACCGAAGCAACACCAATGGTAAATTTTCTAATACCATATCGGTTTTTACGATTAAGATAACTTTGATTCATATAATTCCTCCTACACTTTTGGTAAGCGCTTTCTTTTTTGGTTAAAATTTTTTAATTAGTTGAAAAATTAAAATAAGGAAGTAATATAATTAATGCAATTTATTATTCTCAATTAATACATAACTCCCTAAATAATTATTTTACTTCTTAAAATCTAGACTTTTCTTTATTATATAATAAAATAATACATTTCTCTCTATGTTGATCTATAATAGATTCTATTTTTAGAAATATTTTGCTTTTCTGGCTTTTTTTGAAAGTACTTTCAACTCCCTTACACAAAAAGAGAGCTACTAGGCTCTCTCATTCATTATTTTACATACTTAAAAGGAATCTCACTGCCACAGAGCCAGTTGTAGACTTGGTCATTGACAAAAACATTCATAGCTTCATGAGCATACTCAGGCATGATACGATAGGCCTTATCGCAGGTCAGCCGATTGTAAATCGCAAACTGGGTAATAGGATAGCAAACATCATCGTCCAAGCCCGTAATCATCTTAACCTCACCCTTGATACGATGGGCAAGATTTTTCACATCGATATAAGCAAGGGTCGCCATGATCTCCTCCTCAGTTTCATGGAAGGGGTCATGAAACTTGAAATAACGAAAAAGTTCGTCGTAAGCCTCGCTAGTATTCCCAATCTCAAGCACCCGTCTGAAGTCTGACAAGAAAGGATAGATGGCAACAGTTTTCTCAATTCGAGGATTGAGAGCTGCCGCAACCAAGGCTAGAGCCCCTCCTTGTGAGGCACCATAGCTAGAAAGGCGCTTCTCATCTACCTGAGGCAGACTAGCAACAATTTCGATCAACTGGTAAATGTCCAGATAAACATCCTTATAAAAGAGCTGGTCTCGACCTTCAACGGCACCACGGATAATGTGACCCTTGACCGTATTTCCTAGTGGAGAACGCAAGCCATCTTGTGAGTAACCCGACTGCCCCCGCACATCCATAGAAACAACACCATAACCGGCTACGGTGAAGGCTAGCATGTCTGCCCAGTCCCAACCACGTCCCATATAACCATGGAAATGGAAGATTAGTGGAACCTTCTCCTCACTCTTTGGAAGAACGACGCGTGCATAAACCTTGCCTTCATTGGTTCCTTCAAACGTTAACTCATAGCACTTAACTTGAGGAATGTGGAAATTTCTTTCCTCCAACTGGTAGGCTGGAAGAGTTGAAACTTTTTTCACTTCCTCATCCCAGAAAGCATCAAAGTCTTCTGGAACCTCATCCCGTCCTCTATAAGTCTTGATTTCTTCTAACAAAGCTAGATTTTTCATAACATGCTCCTTTTATTTTGTAATCGCTATCACAACTGTAGCATATCTAGAAAAGCATTGCAAGAAAGAAGGGTAAATAGAAAGTGAATTTAGCTTTCCTTTCTTCAAACCTACTGACAGAAAGTATAATCAATTGAATCTAGAATAGTACCAATTAACTTCTAAAGTATTTTTAGAAATTAATGTGAATGTCCCAGTTGATTTGTCTACAGCTTATCTCGATATACTATAGTTTCAATGGCGATTGGACAGAGAATCATTTATCAGAAAGCGAGGTAACATCATGAAAGCAATCGGTACGCAAATGTTACAGACAGAACGTTTGATTTTGAGAAGATTTGTGGAGAGTGATGCAGAAGCTATGTTTCAAAATTGGGCTTCGTCTGCTGAGAATCTAACCTACGTCACCTGGGATCCGCATCCTGATGTTGAGGTCACTCGAAACTCGATTCGTAATTGGGTTGCTTCCTATGCCAATCCCAACTATTACAAATGGGCCATTTACCTCAAAGAAAACCCAGAACAAGTGATAGGAGATATCAGCATCGTTGAAATGCACGAGGAAGATTTAAGTTGTGAAATTGGCTATGTTTTAGGAAAAAACTATTGGGGTCGTGGTCTTATGACAGAGGCCTTAAAAGCTGTGTTGGACTTTTGTTTTACTCAAGCAGGATTTCAAAAAGTCAAAGCTCGATATGCCAGTCTCAACCTAGCTTCAGGCCGTGTCATGGAGAAGGCTGGAATGTTCTATCTAAAGACTGTAGCAAATGGGGTAGAGAGAAAAGGCTATATTGCGGACCTTATTTATTATCAGATAAGCGGAGAAGACATATAAGCTTAAAATTTATTGCTTATCCGCTGTTCTTATTTTTTATTTACTATTTCATTTATCCTCTTTTTTCCGAATAAATAGATAGAACCATCGAATCTAGCAAAATTAGATTTTAAAATATGGTATAATAGAAGGAGGGAATGGATGATTCTCAGACATCCGGGCATCAGTCCAACCAATGACTTGGTTGCTAAGAAAATCTTTAGCAATCCAGAAATCACTTGTCAATTTATTCGCGATATGCTGGACTTGCCAGCAAAAAATGTGACGATTTTGGAGGGAAGTAACATTCACGTCTTACCTTCCCTGCCGTACTCAGCACAGGATTTTTATACCAGTATAGATGTTTTGGCGGAGTTGGACAATGGCACTCAAGTAATTATTGAGATTCAGGTACATCATCAGAATTTTTTCATCAATCGCCTGTGGGCTTACCTGTGCAGTCAGGTCAATCAAAATCTAGAAAAAATTCGTCAGCGAGAAGGTGATACACACCAGAGTTACAAACATATCGCACCAGTTTATGCTATTGCTATCGTGGATAGCAATTACTTCTCAGATGATTTGGCTTTTCATAGCTTTAGTATGCGCGAAGACACGACAGGTGAGGTCTTAACCATCACAAACAATGGACAAGAAAATCATCTAGTCAAGATGGCGTTCTTGGAACTAAAAAAATACAAAGAAACCAGCAAGGATAGCGTTCGCAAACCGTGGTTGGAGTTTTTTGGGAATAAACCCTTTACTCAGGAACCCGAGCGAGCCATCAGCCAGGCAGACCAACTGCTAGACTACAAGAGCTGGTCCGAGGAGGACAGGAAAATGTTTAGTCAACTACGTATGCGTGAAGAACAAGCCTTGTTAGCACAGGACTATGCCTTGGAAACTGCTAGGGCAGAAGGGATTGAACAGGGACTGGAGCGTGGGAAAGTCTTTACCTTTCTAGATTTAGTACGCCAACATGTTTTAACTTCCGAATTTGCGAGTGAGCAATTGGGCATGACTGTCGCTGAGTTTGAGGCATTGTTATAAGACCAGCACTAACTGTCAAGAACATCATCTAGTCAAGATGGCATTTTTGGAATTAAAAAATGTAGAGGAACCAGCAAAGACGAGGTTCGCAAGCCTTGGTTGGAGTTTTTGTAAATCATTTAATCAATGACAGATTTTTCCGTAATAGATGGAAGAATCTGCTTTTTTAGTTATGCTAGATGTGGGCTCTGAAATAGTAAGATATGGTGTATTGAAATAAGATATGAACAAAGAAATTAGGAAAGTCAAATTATAATCAAATGAAATAAAAACTGAACAAATTGATTACGGAATTCAAGCTAATTTCTAGCAAGGTTTTAGAAAACTCGGTGGACTATTTCGGATTCAATCTACTATAATTTCTAGAAATTTTTTAGAATCCGCAGTGTGCTATTTTAGATTCAATAAATTGTGCTTTTAGGAACAAAAAAAGAGCATTTCCGCTCTTTCTTCCTTCTATTTATATCAGTTTGTCGCTTCTTTCTTTTGGAAAGTGGTTTGGTAATTTACTTTGATCGTTACTGTCATGTGAGAGTCCTCGTTTCTTTTTGATGACTCTAGTATAAGGGCCAAACCTGAAAGCTAGCTTAAGATTTCCTTAGAAAAAGCTTAATCTAGATGTTCTTTCTTCTGCAAATGAAGGGCAATCATGCGCCATTCTGGATCCTCTTGCCAAGCTTCTATCGAACTAATGTAGCTAGCAACCTTTCTAGCTTCTTCTAAAATCGGAAAATCCTCGATAATATCAGCAACTTGGAACTCTGGAAGTCCTGACTGTCTGGTTCCAAAAATTTCACCTGAACCACGCATTTTCAAATCTTCCTCCGCAAGGACAAATCCATTGGTGGTTTCTGTCATGATACGCATGCGGTCTTTCCCAGAATCCGTCTTAGGATTAGCAACGAGAACAGCATAGGACTGCTTGTCCCCCCGACCGACACGACCTCTGAGCTGGTGAAGCTGGCTGAGCCCAAAACGATCGGCATCCATGATAATCATGACGGTCGCATTGGGAACATTGACCCCAACCTCAATAACCGTTGTCGAAACTAGAATATCCGTTTTTCTCTCTTTGAAATCCTGCATTATCTGGTCTTTTTCATCACTCTTCATCTTACCATGTAAAAGAGCCACTTCTGCCTTACCTGCAAAATGAGCTGTCAACTCTTCTGATAAGGCAATGGCATTTTTCAAATCCAGAGCTTCTGATTCTTCAATCAAGGGAGAGATGACATAGGCTTGAGAACCTTTTTGAATTTCCCCCTCTAACCAAGTCAAGACCTGAGGTAGTTGCTCATGCTTAATCCAGCGTGTCACAATAGGTTTTCGTCCTGCTGGCATCTGGTCGATAATGGAAACATCCATATCCCCAAAGGCTGTGATGGCTAGCGTCCGTGGAATGGGAGTCGCCGTCATCATGAGGACATCTGGATTATTACCTTTCTCTCTTAAGATACGCCTTTGCCCCACACCAAAACGGTGCTGCTCATCAATAATAATCAAGCCAAGGCGAGCATAATCCACCCCATCCTGAATCAGAGCGTGAGTTCCGATAATCAAATCAGCCTCACCCTTAGCAATAGTCTTCAAGACTTCTCTCTTTTCTGCAGCTTTCAAGGAACCTGTCAAGAGAGCAAGTTTTAGGTCTGGGAAGAGACTCTTCAAACTCTCAAAGTGTTGCTCAGCAAGTATTTCTGTTGGCACCATGAGAGCTGCTTGGTAGCCAGCCGTCACTGTCGCATACATAGCCAAGCCAGCGACTACCGTTTTTCCGCTCCCCACATCCCCTTGTAGGAGACGATTCATGTGGTGGTCCGACTTCATATCGGTCAAAATTTCCTGCAAACTCTTTTCTTGAGCCTGAGTCAAGGAAAAAGGCAAGCTTTCTTTGACAGCTGTCACCTTTTCCTGAGACCAATTCAGAACCAGACCACTTCCCTGAACTCTATTTTCAGACTTGAGCGTCTGCAACTGCATTTGGAAATAAAAGAGTTCCTCAAATTTAATACGGCGAAGGGCCTGCTTGTATTCTGCCAAATCCTTGGGGAAATGCATAGCACGAACGGCCTGACAACGGGACATGAGTTTGTATTTGTCCAGCAAGGACTGGGGCAGATTTTCCTCTATCAAGAGGTCCAGGCCCTGATCAAAGGCCGTTTTGATGACCTTGACCAGACTGGCTTGACTGATTCCCTGAGCCAGACGATAGACAGGCTGGAGGTCATCTTCCACCTGAGCCAGGACCTTCATTCCAGTCAGACTAGCCTTGGCACGGTCCCATTTTCCAAAGACAGCAAGGGTTGCTCCCAACTCTATCTTATCAGCTAGATAGGGCTGGTTAAAGAAATTAACCGCAAAAACGACTTCTCCCTGCTTGAGGCTAAAACGCAGGCGATTTCGCTTGAAACCATAATACTGAACACTGGCAGGAGTCACGACTTGACCAGACAAAACCGCCTTTTCTCCGTCTTCCAGTTCCAACACCTGCTTGGTTTTAAAGTCTTCATAACGGAAAGGAAAGTAGAGCAAGAGGTCTTGCAAACTTTCAATTCCTAGTTTGGCGTACTTTTCTGCTGACTTTGATCCCACACCAGGTAAGACATGCAAGGGTTGATGTAGATTCATGCTCCACTCCTTTCTTTTCTAATAATATTCTCTCGGAATGCGATCGCTGAGGAGACAAACGACCTCGTAGTTAATAGTCCCACGGTAGGTCGCTACCTGAGTAGCTGTAATTTCCTTGTCCCCGTTAGAACCAATTAAGGTTACCTTTGTTCCTAAGGGATAAAGCTTAGGCAGACGAATGGTGATTTGGTCCATAGAAACCCGCCCGACTATTGGGCAAGCTTGGCCATCTACCAAGACAGAGAAATTCTGCATGTCTCGTGTCCAACCATCCGCATAGCCGATTGGCACAGTCGCGATGACTTGCTCGCTATCTGCCTGATAGGTAGCTCCGTAGCCCATACAAGCTCCAGTTGAAACTGTCTTGACATGAACCAGAGCAGACTCCAAGGTCAAGGCTGGTTTCAAGTCATAAGGTAAGTCCAAGACCGCTCCGCTAGGATTAAGACCATACATGGCATCTCCCATACGGACCGCATTGAAAATAGTCTCTGCATGCCAAAGAGTCGTTGCAGAATTGCTAGCATGAACCAAGTCTGGAAGACCTTTCATACTTTCCAAAATAGTTTTAAACCGTTCTAACTGGGCATTAAAGTAGCCATCTGATTCCTCGTCAGCAGTAGCAAAGTGGGTAAATATTCCTTCAACACGAGCACCGTGTTGTTGGAGCAAGTCTTGAGCCTGCTCAGCTTCACTAGCCTCTCGAAAACCAATTCGTCCCATTCCTGAGTCAATCTTGAGGTGAACTGTTAAACCTGCTAGGTCTTCCTCCCTAGATAAGAGTGCTTGAATCCACTCCAGTCCAGCCACTGTCATGGTGATGTCGTATTCTTTAGCTAGAGCAACAGCTTCGATTTCAGAAACTCCTAAAATGAGGATTTTCTTCCTGAGTCCAGCCTGTCTGAGTTCAATAGCTTCATCAATATTGGAAACACAAAAACCATCAACATCGTCCTGGATCGCCTTAGCAACGGCAACAGCTCCATGACCATAGGCATTGGCCTTGACCACAGCCCACTTGAGCGTTCCTTCAGGGATATGAGCCCCCATTTGCTGAATATTTTGTCGAATAGCTCCCAGATGAATCAGAGCCTTGGTTGGTCTATGTGGACTAGCTTTCATGATTTTCCTCCAAAATGACACTGGCTGTCACAAACTGATCGGTATGGCTGATAGACAGCCAAATCTTTCCTAAAAATGGTGCCTGACTAAAATAAGGCGCCCCGCGTTCATTATTCAAGACTTCCAAATCCTGAAAACCGATTTTTCCAATACCCGTTCCCATAGCCTTGGAAAATGCCTCCTTAGCCGACCAGCGGCCAGCTAAATATTCGATTTGTCTGCGCCCTTTAAGACTGTTAAACCGTTCCATTTCCTTAGCGGTCAGCACGCGCTTAGCAAAGCCTTCATGTCGTATAACTGCGCTTTCTATCGAAGCCAATTCTTCGATGTCAATTCCGTGTCCAACTATCATTCTCATCAAAAGGAGTTGAGATTCCCCAACTCCATCCTTTTCACTTATTTTGTCAAGGTAGCATAGATTTCTTCTACCAAGACCTCTGTGTTCTCCCAACCTAGGCAAGGATCGGTAATGGAACAACCAAAGACCTCTGGTTGATTTTGACGACCATCTGCTAGGTAAGATTCAATCATAAAGCCTCGAACTATCTTTTTAATCTTCTCATTCCAATCACGATTCTGCAAAGTCTGGCGAACAATTCGAATCTGCTCCATATATTGCTTGCCTGAGTTATCATGGTTGGTGTCAATGAGGATAAAGGGATTTTCAAGTCCCATGGCTTCATAGCGCTCAATGGCATTTAGCAGGGTTTCATAGTAAAAGTTAGGCTCATTTTTCCCATATTCATTAACTGCTCCACGAAGGATGACGTGAGCCAAGGGATTTCCTGAAGTCTCAACTTCTTGGCCATGGAAGAGGAAGATCTGTTTGTTCTGAGCGGCATAAATACCGTTAAACATGACCCCAAGGTTTCCTGAGGTTGGATTTTTCATCCCCACTGGTGCATCAATTCCTGAAGCCACAAAGCGGTGCTCTTGGTCTTCCACAGAACGAGCTCCAACAGCATGGTAGCTGACCAAGTCATCCACCAAGACCAGATTTGACGGATAAAGCATCTCATCTGCCGTTGTCAAACCAGTCTCTGTAATCACGCGGTAGTGCAACTGGCGCACAGCCTGTAAACCATTAATCAAACTAGGCGCCTTTGACGTATCAGGTTGGTGAACCAAACCCTTATAACCATCTCCATTGGTACGAGGTTTAGCAGTATAAACACGCATAACCATGAAAATCTTGTCCGCCACCTTCTTTTGCAAGGCGGACAAACGGCGGGCATATTCCAGGACAGCCTCTTCATTATCAGAAGAGCAAGGACCAATCACCAAAAGGATACGGTCATCTTCTCCTGAAATGATGTCTGCTAATTCTCTATCACGACGCTCCTTTAATCGCAAAGCTTCCGCAGACAATTGGGTTTCCGCCTTGATTGCTTCAATATCGATTTCTTGACCTTTTTCAATAAATGCCATACTATTCTCCTAGCGTTTGGTAGATTTCTCTGACAAGGGCTTCCGTATTTTCCCAGCCAAGGCAAGGGTCTGTGATCGACTTGCCAAATACTTCTGGTTCGTTTTGACGGCCGTCTTCTAGATAAGACTCAATCATAAAGCCACGAACGTACTGCTTGATTTTTTCATTCCAATCACGGTTAATCAAGGTCTGACGAACAATTCGAATCTGGTCCATGTATTGTTTACCAGAGTTGTCATGATTGGTGTCCACAATGATAAAGGGATTTTCCAAGCCCATTTTCTCATACTGGGCAATGGTATCCATCAAATTATCATAGTAGTAGTTGGGAATATTCTTACCATACTCATTGGTCGCTCCACGAAGGATGGCGTGCGAAAGCGGGTTCCCAGTTGTTTCCACTTCTTTTCCTAGGAAAAGGAAGCTTTGTTTGTTTTGAGCAGCATAAATCCCATTAAACATAACATTGAGATTTCCAGATGTTGGATTTTTAAAGCCAGTCGCGAAATCTGCCCCACTTGCCACAAAGCGGTGTTGCTGGTCTTCAACTGAACGGGCACCAACCGCCATGTAAGAAATCAAATCATCCACAAGCGGAAGATTTTCAGGATAAAGCATTTCGTCAGCTGTCGTCATACCTGTTTCTGTGATGACACGATAGTGAAGATGGCGAACAGCTTTGATTCCGTTGATGAGGCTAGGGGCTTCTGCCGCATTAGGCTGGTGAATCAAGCCCTTGTAGCCATCTCCGTTGGTACGAGGTTTGGCTGTATAAACACGCATAACCATAAAGATACGGTCTACTACTTCTTCTTGTAGGACCGCCAAACGCTTAGCGTACTCAAGGACAGCTTCTTCATTATCAGATGAGCATGGTCCGATTACCAAGAGAATTCTCTGGTCTTCTCCACGTATAATGGCTTCTAGCTCTTGATCGCGCTGTGATTTTCTCTCCAAAGCTTGACCTTCTAATTTTGATAAGGCACGAACTTCTTCAATATTAATTTTAGGACTTTTTGCTGTAAATACCATAACTCATCTCCTTATAAAGCAAACGGATACCAAGTAAAAATTTACTTTTCACAAGGTATCCGCCTCTAAACTATCTCATTTTATTGTCTTTTTCCGTGACAGTTTTTAAACTTCTTACCAGAACCACATGGGCAAAGTTCATTCCGTCCAATCTGGCTCAAATCCAAATCTTCTGGGATATTTGCTTGGTGGGCAGCGATATTACGAGTCGCTGTTGTACTGATATGGTGTTCTGCTTGTGGTCTTTCTTGTTCATGAATTTGTGCTTTCATCATCAAGCGTGTCACATCAAACTCAATCGAACCAATCATATCATTGAACATACGGAAACCTTCTGCCTGATACTCAACAACAGGGTTGTTCTGAGCATAGCCACGAAGTCCAACCGCGTTACGCAATTGATCGAGGGCATCGATATGATCTGTCCACTTGTTATCCACCACTCGTAGAATCAAGACTTTTTGGAATTCTTTAACTGCTTCTTCATCGCGTAGTTTTGAAACCTGACTATCGTAAACTTGCAAGGCACGTTGGAAAAGTTCTTCTTTGATGGCCTTATCAGACAAGCCTGACAAGTCTTCCATCGTAATAGAATCTTCTGGAAGCAAGTTGTACTTAGCAAAGTTCAAAATTGCTTCTAGTTTTTCATCTTGTTTGGCACGCGCATGACCATCAACGACACGACCAATCGTGCGTTTGATCATTGCCTGAATTTCAGGTGCCAAGTCACGGTCTGCAGTGATGACGTCGTAACGTTGAGCGTAGATAATCTCACGTTGTTCACGCATGACATCATCGTATTGAAGGACTTGTTTACGAGTATCGTAGTTATTTCCTTCAACACGTTTTTGAGCTGCTTCAACCTGACGCGTCAACATACGAGACTCAATCGCCTCCTCAGACATGTTCAAGCGTTCAAAGATTCCCTTCAAACGTTCAGAACCAAAACGTTTCATCAAATCATCTTCAAGAGATAGGTAGAATTGTGACTCACCTGGGTCTCCTTGACGACCTGAACGTCCACGAAGCTGGTTATCGATACGACGGCTTTCATGACGCTCTGTACCAATAACACAAAGTCCTCCCAATTCGCGAACCCCTTCACCAAGCTTGATGTCGGTACCACGACCGGCCATGTTGGTTGCAATGGTAACAGCACCACGTTGACCAGCATTCATGATGATTTGGGCTTCTTTATAGTGGTTCTTAGCATTCAATACTTCGTGAGGAACGCCAGCTGCGACCAATTTCTTAGAAATGTAATCACTGGTTTCAACCGCAACTGTACCAACCAAGACAGGCTGACCTTTTTGATAACGAGCCTTAACGTCTTCGACAACCGCCTTAAACTTAGCCTCGATACTTGCATAAAGAAGGTCTGAGTGGTCAATACGTTGAACAGGACGGTTTGTTGGGATGGGAATAACACGAATGTTGTAAATTTCACGGAATTCTTCTTCCTCAGTCTTACCTGTACCCGTCATACCAGACAATTTCTTATACATACGGAAGAGGTTTTGGTAAGTGATTGAGGCAGATGTCTTAGTTTCATCCTGAATTGGCACACCTTCTTTAGCTTCAATCGCTTGGTGCAAGCCATCAGAATAACGACGACCTTCCATGGTACGACCTGTAAATTGGTCGACGATCAAGATTTCTTGCTCTTCGCTCACCACATAGTCAATATCGAGAAGCATGATGTAGTTGGCACGAAGGGCGTTATCGATAAAGTGAGTAAGAGCTACGTTTTCGATGTCATAAAGATTTTCAAGCTTGAAATAGCTTTCAGCCTTGTCAATCCCTGAATCAGACAAACCAATAGTCTTAGACTGCACATCGATGATGTAGTCGTCTTTGTCCAAAGATTTTACATAGTGGTCTGCCATGTGATACAACTGACTGGTTTCAACAGCGTTAGCACCTGATACGATCAATGGTGTACGCGCCTCGTCAATCAAGATTGAGTCAACCTCATCGACCAAGGCATAGTTAAGCGGACGTTGTACCATGTTTTCAGCACGAACGACCATGTTATCACGTAGGTAATCAAATCCGATTTCTGAGTTAGTTGAATAAGTAATATCACACTCATAGGCTTCTTTTTTCTCCATTGGAGATTTGGCGGCCAAGTTAATCCCTACTGACAAACCAAGCCATGAGTACAATTCACCCATCTCAGTCGCGTCACGTTCTGACAGGTATTCATTGACCGTAACTACGTGGACCCCTTTTCCTGAAAGGGCGTTGAGGTATACGGGCATGGTCGCAGTCAAGGTTTTCCCTTCCCCTGTACGCATTTCTGGCACGTCACCATGGTGAAGAACGATCCCTCCCATGACCTGAACCTTATATGGGAAGAGACCTAGGACACGTTTGGCACCCTCACGGACAACCGCAAATGCTTCATAAAGCAATGAATCCAGTGATTCTCCATTTTGATAACGTTCTTTAAATTCAACTGTTTTTGCTTTTAGTTGGTCGTCAGTCAAAGCAGCCATTTGGTCTTCGTATTTGAAAACCTTGTCAGCCATCTTTTCCAGACGACGGATTTCTCCTTTATCATTTTCGATAATTGTTTTTAAAATATTAGCCATGTTTTTCCTTACTTTAAATTCCGAATATTTTAGAATGTTCTTTTAATTTTAGCACAATTACTGATTATTTTCAAGGAAGAATCCCCATTTTGAAAAGGAAAAAGAGGCTAGTTTCCAAGCTAACCTCTCTGACTTTTACGATACTTTAATTGCCAAAAATCGGCAAAATGGCAAATAGGATAAATAGATTTATCCAAAGAGAAAGACAGCAGATAAGCCCAAAAACAAAGAGACTGACTTTCTTGGACAGCAAGGCCATCAAAATGGACAGAATGCCAAAAACTAGCAAGACTTTCTGTATGATGAAGATGTCAATCCTTATCCCCAGAACCGGACTGCCCCAAGGGACAAAGAAGAAAGCAAGCCAGATCAGCAGAACTAAACCAATATAGACCTTGGAATAGCGTGTAATAAATGATTTTAGATGTGCCATAAGCCACCTCCTATCAACAAAAACTATATAAATCAATGTCTCCCCACTTTAGACTTCCCGAGTTCTCGTCTCAAGCGAAGCATTTTTTTGAAACAGAAATAAGTTGACCTATTCAGACCAATAGCTAGCAGAATAAAAAGAAACCAAATGCCCCATAACTTGATATCTGTCAAATTTCTCAAGACGATATTGAAAAACAGAACTGAAATAACTGTCCAAGCAAGGCTAAAAAGAGCATAGAGGGGGATGTAAAACCAGTAAAAATAGTAAAAAATTGGGAAAAATTTACTATTTCTGTTGGCCTTTTCAATCCAGCTGAAAAAGTAAAACCAGGGAAATAAGATTATCAATTTAAACAAATGTTTCATCACCAGCTCCCTCTCTATTTGATAGCGCTTTCTTCAACTTCATTCTATCAAAAAAATCTGGAAATGTCATTCCAGATTCTACTTTTTTATTTGCGTTTTCTTGCGATGAGATGGATTGGTGTTCCCTCAAAGACAAAGGCCTTGCGGATTTGATTTTCCAAGAAACGCAAGTAAGAAAAGTGCATGAGTTCTTCTTCGTTGACAAAGATGACAAAGGTTGGTGGTTTGGTTGCCACTTGGGTCGCATAGAAAATCTTGAGACGTTTTCCTTTGTCTGTCGGTGTTGGATTGATGGCAATAGCATCCATAATCACATCGTTCAAGACAGCTGATGGGATACGTGTGTTTTGACTTTCGCTGATTTGCTTGATCATCTCAGGCAGTTTGTGGAGACGTTGCTTGGTCAAAGCAGATACAAAGATAATCGGTGCGTAAGGTAGATATTGGAACTGCTCACGGATATCTTCTTCCCAGTTTTTCATAGTGTGGTTATCTTTTTCAAGTGTATCCCACTTATTGACCACGATAATCATCCCTTTACCAGCTTCATGGGCAAATCCTGCGATACGCTTGTCGTATTCACGAATGCCTTCTTCCGCATTAATGACCATTAAGACCACATCTGAACGGTCAATAGCACGCATGGCACGCATGACAGAATATTTCTCGGTATTTTCATAAACCTTACCAGACTTACGCATACCAGCCGTATCAATCATGGTAAACTCTTGACCATCTGTATCTGTAAAGTGGGTATCAATGGCATCACGTGTTGTTCCAGCAACAGGACTAGCAATAACACGGTCTTCTCCCAAAATAGCGTTAATCAAGCTTGATTTTCCGACGTTAGGACGACCAATCAAGCTAAACTTAATGACATCTGGGTTTTCTTCTTCATATTCATTTGGAAGATTTTCTACGATGGCATCTAGCACATCCCCTGTACCGATACCATGGACAGATGAGATAGGCAGTGGTTCACCCAAACCGAGAGCATAGAAATCATAGATATCATTTCGCATCTCAGGGTTGTCCACCTTGTTAACCGCGAGGATAACTGGTTTGTGGGTCTTATAAAGTTTACGGGCTACGTATTCGTCTGCATCGGTAATCCCTTCCTTACCAGACACGACAAAGACGATAACATCGGCTTCTTCCATGGCAATTTCTGCCTGGTGCTTGATTTGTTCCATGAAAGGAGCATCGACATCATCGATTCCTCCTGTATCAATCATGCTAAAGGAACGATTGAGCCACTCACCCGTTGCATAGATACGGTCACGTGTCACTCCTTCGACGTCTTCTACAATGGAGATTCGCTCACCAGCGATCCGATTAAATAGGGTTGATTTCCCAACATTGGGACGTCCTACAATGGCAATAGTTGGTAGGGCCATAATTTCTCACTTTCTACAATAACTTCTTCTGTTCAAGATTTTTTCTAGTTGAGCTTGGTTCAGCTTGACCAAACTGTTCCGCTAGGCGCTGACTCCAGCTTGTGGTCGCACGCGCTCCAGCATAGTCAGCCTGTACACGGTCATAAGCTTCGACTGCATCAGTTGACTGTTCTCGGTATTCTTCCTCAAATACCACCTGATGCAATGGCAAGCGAGGTTTGACTTCATGTTCTTCATTTGGCAGACCCAGCGCCATCCCAAAGACAGGATAGGTGTAGTCAGGCAGGTTAAAAAGCTCTGCTACTTCTTCTGACTTGTATCGAACTAAACCGATAATGACACCACCATAGCCCAAGCTTTCAGCTGCCAGCAAGGCATTTTGACCAGCAAGAGCCGCATCGACCGAACTAATCAAGAGACCTTCTACACCTTGGGGTTGGAAGGTATCCGTATGGAGTCGTGCTCCCTTTTCTGCACGGTTCAAATCTCCGACAAAAAGAAGAAAAACAGCAGACTGGCGAATGGCTTCTTGAGGCACCAATTCATACAAGGCATCCTTCTTCTCTTGACTTCGTACTACAATCACAGAGTAGGATTGAAAATTCTTCCAAGACGAGGCCATCTGGGCTGCTGTCAGGATTTCAGTCAAGTCTTCTTGAGGAAGGACTTGCTCCTTAAATCTTCGAACAGACTTATGAGCTTTCATCAGTTTAATCGTTTCTGTCATCGACGGTTTACTCCTTCTAAACGAGTCTCCTCAGCCAAAAAACGGATGCGTTCCATAACGCGTCTGGCTTCCCAGGTTTCGTCATTTCCATGTTTCCCTTTAGCAAAATGCTGCTCCAATTCTTCAAAGTTGAAGTTGGAAGTGAAAAAGGTCGATAAATTTTCCTGCATCCGATATTGGAGAATGACTTGTAGGATTTCATCCCGCACCCAAGCTGTTGATTGCTCGGCACCAATATCATCTAAAATCAGGACTTCAGAAAGCTTAATCTCATCCACCAAGGTCTTGACATTGCCATCACCGATAGCATTTTTGACATCAATGACAAAGCTAGGATAGTGGAGAAGAGTGGAGGAAACACCACGTTTTTCTGATAAATCATGGGCTAAGGCAGCCACCATGAAACTTTTACCCACACCAAAGTCTCCATACAAGTAAAGACCTTTTCGAATAGCTGGATATTGCTCCACAAAGGCTAATAGCTTTTCAAAAACTGGCAAGCGACCCAAATCATCCAAGTCAACTTGAGCTAGACTAGCTTTCCTGAGACTAGCTGGCAGATTGATTAACTTGAGACGATTCTTAATAGCCGCTTCTTTTTCAGCCGCGATTAGTTCAGGAGTTTCTTCATAAGAAACATCCGCATAGCCATGATTCATAACCAAAATAGGCTTGTAGCCTTTGGCAATATAATCCGTATCCCCACGGAGAAATTTGTCACGCTCGGTGATGTACTGATTAAACTTGGAGATACTGCGATTCAATTCCTCTGGAGTAAGGGATTCTTGCTGGATAAAGGCCGCAACATCAGGGTCCTTCATGATTTTCTGGACTAAATCTTGATAATGAAAACGGCTAGGTTGACGTTTGAGTACGTCTCCGACACTTTCCATCTAATCTCCTCCTTTTTCTAATCGAGCTAATAGTTCTTGTTTCTTACGTTCTAGTTCCAGACGAGTTTCCTCGCTGGTTTCATTCTTATAATCTGGGTTACTCCACTTGGGTACATTGGACTTGGTAGGACTGGGTTTACTGGCCTTTTGAGCCTGATTCTTCTGTCCTCGTTCACGAATGCGCAAGACTGCCTCTTCTGCCGAATGTATCTTTTGATAGGCATAGTCATTAGCCACCTTCATGGCATATTTCTCATTGATATTTGCTGAATCCACCTTATTAAAGGTCAACAAGAGAATGATATTGATGACTTCGTCCAGCAAGCCCAAGCCAGCCATTTGTTGCAAGAGTTCTCTTTCTGTTTGGGTAATGGTCCCCTTGCGTGTCTGCTTGATTTCTGCCAAGAACTGCAAGGCGGTTTTACTTTTTGCTTCTTTGATAATGGTTGCTTCCTTAGGACTAAAGTCAGAGGAAACAGGTTTTTGAGCGATTTTTTCCCGCATTCGTTTGGTTGAAATAACCTGAGAAACAGCTGTTGACTTGGCCAATTGATAGGTCTCAAACCAAGTCCATTTCTTCTCCTCAGCAATGGCAAAGAGGTTTAAGACGTCGGACTGCTCATCCGCAAAGCGAAGCCCATCTCGAGCCATAAGCTGACGAAAATGATCTAAGTCAAAATCGTTGGCCACTTTCTTCTTGAGACCAAGGTCTTCTTGATTTCCTAGTTCTGCCAAATCTGGAAAGACTTGATTGAGTGAGACAGGTATTTCTTCACCATCAGCACTTTCAACTTTCAAATCCTCCACAGCTGCATCGCCAATTTTTTTCTCCAAAAGTCTACGATAAACAGGATGTTCCAAGAAGTCCTGACTAGATAGAGGAGCATGGAGGGCTAGCTGATAAACGTCCCCCTTTTGATAGAGGGTCAGGAGATTAAAAGCAGATAGGATTTTCAAGGATTTTATCAGTCTATCCATCCCAAAGTTGAGATGGTTAAGAATGCTTGAAAAAAGATATTCCTTTCTGCCATTATCCCAAAAACTAATCGTATAAAGATAAAGGCTCAGCGCCTCCTGACCGATAATCGGGAGGTAGCACTGTACCAGAGATAAGGTATCTTGCGACACCCGATTATTCTTTAGATAAGAAAAACGGTCAATTGGCTTCATTTATCTTTCCTTTTTCTTTTTAGAGGATTGAGTGATTTGTTGGAGCAAGCTCTCTAACTCACTGACATCCTTAAAACTACGATAGACACTGGCAAAACGTACATAGGTGATCTCATCCAGTTCAGCCAACTCCTCCATGACGAGTGAACCAATGTCCTCACTTTGAATTTCATTTTCATTTCGACCACGGAGTTTCTGTTCGATACGATTGACTACCATGTTGATTTCATCACTTGACACAGGACGTTTCTGGGCTGAGCGGATAATTCCATTAAAGATTTTATCTCTGGAGAATTGTTCCCGTGTGCCATCTTTTTTAACAACCACTAAGGTTCTTTCTTCTACCCGTTCGTAGGTTGTAAAACGATGTTGGCATTCATCGCACTCACGTCTTCTACGAATGGTGTTCCCTTCTTCTGCTTGGCGACTATCGATAACACTTGACTTGGTAGCCCCACATTTTGGACAACGCATCCTTTCCCTCCTTATCGTTTTCTTTTCATTATACCATTTTTTAAGCGATTACCAAAACAATTCTTCTTTTTGCTTGACAAGTTTTTTGTTTTGTTGTATTATTCAATTAAGACAAAGAGATAAAAGAAAGGAGACCAAGATGTCCTGGACATTTGACAACAAAAAACCCATTTATTTACAGATTATGGAGAAAATCAAGCTTCAGATTGTCTCCCATGCACTGGAACCCAATCAACAACTTCCAACCGTGAGGGAGCTGGCGAGCGAGGCTGGTGTCAATCCCAACACCATCCAAAGAGCCTTGTCAGACCTCGAACGAGAAGGATTTGTTTACAGCAAACGGACAACTGGACGATTTGTGACTGAAGATAAGGAGCTGATCGCCCAATCGCGCAAACAATTATCGGAAGAAGAATTGGAACACTTCGTTTCCTCCATGACCCATTTTGGCTATGAAAAAGAAGAACTACCATGCGTAGTCGGCGATTATATTAAAGGAGTTTAAGCCTATGTCATTACTAGCATTTGAAAATGTATCCAAATCTTATGGAGCAACCCCAGCCCTTGAAAATGTTTCTCTTGACATCCCAGCTGGAAAAATTGTCGGTCTCCTTGGGCCAAACGGCTCAGGAAAAACAACCCTGATTAAACTAATCAATGGCCTCTTACAACCAGATCAAGGACGTGTCCTTATCAACGATATGGACCCAAGCCCAGCAACCAAGGCCATCGTGGCTTATTTGCCGGATACGACCTATCTCAATGAGCAAATGAAGGTCAAAGAAGCCCTAACCTACTTCAAGACCTTCTATAAAGATTTCAATCTTGAACGCGCCCACCATCTACTTGCAGATCTCGGAATTGATGAAAATAGTCGTCTCAAGAAACTATCAAAAGGTAACAAAGAAAAGGTACAACTGATTTTGGTTATGAGCCGTGATGCTCGTCTCTATGTTCTGGATGAACCCATTGGTGGGGTGGACCCAGCAGCCCGTGAGTATATCCTCAATACTATTATCAACAACTACTCCCCAACTTCTACCGTTTTGATTTCTACCCACTTGATTTCTGATATCGAGCCAATCTTAGATGAAATTGTCTTCCTCAAAGACGGAAAAGTCGTCCGTCAAGGAAATGTAGATGATATTCGCTATGAGTCAGGTGAATCCATTGACCAACTCTTCCGTCAGGAATTTAAGGCCTAAGCAAAGGAGATTATTATGTTTTGGAATTTAGTTCGCTACGAATTTAAAAATGTCAACAAGTGGTATTTAGCCCTCTACGCTGCTGTTCTAGCCCTTTCTGCCCTTATCGGAATACAGACACAACATTATAACAATCTACCTGTCAAAGAAAGTCAACCTACTATGCTACTTTTTCTAGCTACAGTCTTTGGTGGCTTGATGCTTACACTTGGGATTTCAACTCTTTTCTTGATTATCAAACGCTTCAAAGGTAGTGTCTATGACCGCCAAGGCTATCTGACTTTGACCTTGCCAGTTTCTGAGCACTATATCATCACTGCTAAATTAATCGGAGCCGTCATCTGGTCTATCCTTAGCTCGGCTGTACTGGCTCTAAGTGCTTTTCTTATTGTGACTATAACGGTTCCAGAATGGATGTCACATTATGACTGGTTCCCACTTGTAGGAACATACCTTCCTCAACTCTCTCTTGTGGGGTTATCCCTCCTACTAAATACCATTTCCAGTATCCTCTGCATCTACTTGGCTATTTCCATTGGACAACTTTTCAATGAATACCGCACAGCACTTGCTGTTGTAGCCTACATTGGGCTCCAAATCGTCATTGGATTTATTGAAGTCTTCTTCAATACCAGTGCTAACTTCTATGTCAATTCACTTGCAGGATTTAATGATAATTTCTATATGGGAGCAAGTACGGGCATTTTTGAAGAACTCATATTCATAGCTATTTTTTACCTCGGAACCTACTATATTTTAAGAAACAAGGTTAATTTGCAATAATTCAGAGCCTAGCGATAATAACTCGCTAGGCTTTTTTCGACCTCAATCATTCCATTTTTATATGACGTATTTGATAAAAAGGAGTATAATAACTTTAAAACTGATTACATGTATATCGATAAGGAGGTCAACTCTTTATGCTGAGAAGATTTGTTACTAAGAAACACCTCGTACTTTACTTCTTTTCTATTGCCATTACTTGGCTAGAAGCGATTATCACACCAGCCCTTGTTCAGAATATTGTTGCTAGTTTTACCAATCAAGAACTAGGACTTCTTTGGAAAGTTTTGATTTTGGGAATCCTTGGAAACCTCATCCTTTTATTAGGTTTGGCTGGGAAACGCTATTACTACGCCCGTTTGATTACTGACTTCAAATATGGAATCAAGAGTGCTATTTTCAAGCGATTTTTAAACAGTTATGAGATTGATGAAAAGGATATTTTGTCTGACCTAGAAAACGACGTCAAGCAACTAGAAGAAAACTATATTGAGCCAACGGTCATCATCATTTCTTCTCTTGGCTTCACAACTGTGTCCATTCTCTATGCCCTATGGACCAATTTTTACTTGGGCTTGATTTTCATCCTCTTCTACTCCTTTCCTGTACTCTGCAGTGCTATCGGATCAAAGCGTTTGGATTCACTTTCTGAAAAGCGGTCCACTGTTAACCAGAGCTACTTAGCAAGCTTGACAAATTTTATTGGTGGTAACCAACAAATTCGCCATTATCAGGGGCAAGATTTCTTTTTTACTCGCTACCAAAAGCAATTACAAACCAGTCTAGATACCGAAATTAACTATGAAAAGCAACGAACTTTAAACAGTCTCTTGATCAATAGCATCGATGCCTTTTGTTCTGTCACACCAATCGTCATCGGTGGCTTTATGACCTACTATAATTATTTAGATGCGGCGAGTTTTGTGGCCATCTATCTAGTTTCCTATAATATCGGCTATCAATTCCAAGAGTTGGCTTACTTTACCAACACCCGAAAAGCGACTCGAACTCTTCTCAACAAATACCAAAAACTTTTGGGCCAGTCTGACTTCATCTCGCCTAGAAGCATAGAAAACATTTTCCCTATCCAGCTTAACAGCATCTCCTTAGAAAAAGATGGGAATGTCCTCTTATCTCCGATTTCCATACACATCAAGCAAGGAGAAAAAATTGCCATTATCGGGGAAAGTGGCTCTGGTAAGACAACCTTGCTCAATATCATTCATGGAGAAGAGACACCAACAAGTGGTCAGATTAGCTTTGCTGGTCAAAACCTGTCACGTCAAGAAATCACAAGCTTTAGTTCCTATATCCTCCAAGATAGCCATTACTTTGACACGCTATCTCTGGACGACAATATCCTTCTAGGACTAGATAAAAATCCAGAGACTTTAAATCATATCCTCAAAAAAACAGGATTAGAACATTTGAAAAATCGAACGCTCAGCAATGATAGTCTGTCTGGTGGCGAGAAACAACGCCTCGAAATCGCTCGAGCCCTCTACCATGATAGCCAACTCATCTTAGCAGATGAGATTAAGGCCAATCTTGACTCGGAAAATAGCAGAAAAATTAGCGACTTGCTCTTCTCCCTACCTCAAACAGTCATTGAAGTCATTCACCACTACACGGAAGAAGACTTAAAACACTATGACCAAGTCATTCACTTAAGCAAAGAAAAGTAATAGTCTATAACATACGATTTTAAAAAGCAAGGAACCCGAATTTGAACTGCACCCCAAAAGTTAGACAGAAAAAATCTAACTTTTGGGGTGTTTTATTATGAAATTGAGTTATGAAGATAAAGTTCAGATCTATGAACTTAGAAAACAAGGATATAGCTTAGAGAAGCTTTCAAATAAATTTGAGATAAACAATTCTAATCTTAGGTACATGATTAAATTGATTGATCGTTACGGAATAGAGTTCGTCAAAAAAGGGAAAAATCGTTACTATTCTCCTCATTTAAAACAAGAAATGATTAATAAAGTCTTACATGAAAACTGGTCTCAAGATAGAGTTTCTCTCAAATATGCTCTCCCAAATCGTGGTATGCTTCCAAATTGGCTAGCACAATATAAGAAAAACGGGTATACTATTGTTGAGAAAACAAGAGGGAGACCAACTAAAATGGGACGTAAACGGAAGAAAACCTGGGAAAAAATGACAGAACTAGAGCGACTCCAAGAGGAGAATGAACGCTTACGGACTGAGGTGGCCTACCTAAAAAAGTTAAAAGAGCTGGAAGACAGGGACGAAGCCTTAGAGCGAGAAAGGCAGAGACAATTAGAGAAATGGCTTCAGGAGGATTTCGACTAGATTTACTTCTTGAAACAGCACGTTTAGCTCGCTCAACTTACTATTATCAGTTGAAACAACTGGATGGGCTTGATAAAGATAAAGAGCTTAAAACCGAAATTCAGGCCATTTATAATGACCATAAAGGAAATTATGGCTATCGTAGAGTTACTCTTGAATTGAGGAATCGTGGTCATATAGTAAACCATAAGAAGGTCCAACGTCTGATGAAAGTCCTTGGTTTAACAGCTCGAATTCGCCGGAAACGAAAGTATTCTTCCTACCAAGGAGAGATTGGTAAGAAAGCAGAGAATCTCATTCAACGTCAGTTTGAAGCATCAAGGCCAATGGAAAAGTGCTATACGGATGTGACAGAGTTTGCCATTCCAAATAGCACACAGAAACTCTATTTATCGCCAGTTTTAGATGGATTTAATAGCGAAATTATCGCCTATAATCTTTCAACTTCACCAAACTTAGAACAAGTGAAAGCTATGTTAAACCAGGCCTTTACAGAGAAACACTACGAGCATACGATTCTCCATAGCGATCAAGGCTGGCAATACCAACACGATTTTTATCATCGGTTCCTAGAGAGTAAGGGAATTCAAGCATCCATGTCACGCAAGGGCAACAGCCCAGACAATGGCATGATGGAGTCCTTCTTTGGCATTTTGAAATCTGAAATGTTTTATGGTTATGAGAAGCACTTTAGGTCTTTAGAAGACCTTGAACAAGCTATTGTGGACTACATTGATTACTACAACAACAAACGAATTAAAGTCAAACTAAAAGGACTTAGCCCTGTGCAATACAGAACTAAATCCTTTCAATAATTATTTGTCCAACTTTTGGGGGTCAGTACAATTCCTTGCTTTTTAACTCAATATCAAACTGGCTACGATAGGGCTGACAAAGACATAGAGAATACCAGTGACACCGATAGCCAAGCCACCCATGGCTCCTGCTACAGAGCCGTATCGAAAGGCTGTTCCTGTTCCAACTGCGTGGCCTGTTCCTCCAAGGGAAAGACCAACAGCTACTGGATCGTCAATTTTCAACCACTTCAAGAGTGTTGGGCCGATGACACTGGTTAAAATCCCAGTCGCCACTACAACGACCAAGGTCACAGTCGTCAAACCTTGCAATTTTTCTGTGATTCCCACTGCCATGGCGGTTGTTACTGACTTAGGAAAGAGAGAAATGGCTAGGAAAAAGTCCATGCCAAAAATCTTAGCCACAAGGGCTGTGAAAGATGTATTGACCACTACCGCTAACAAACTACCAAAGAGAATACTCCGAGCATGGTGCTTCATCAGATGAAAACTCTTATAAAGAGGAATCCCCAGAGCCACTGTCGATGGGACAATCAAGTTGTTCAAATAAACCCCACCTTGGTAGTAATCTTGGTAAGAAATACCTGTCAGCTTTAGAAAGATGATAATAAAAACAGCTGACAAAAGCAAGGGCGTTGTCAATGGATGGGGAAAACGTCTGTAAATCAGCATTCCCACTAGATAGGCTAGGATAGACAGGGCAAGCCCAAACAGGGGATTGGAAACAAATTCACTCATTTGGTATCTCCTTTCTCATAATCTCCCTCAAACCGTCGCTTAATGAACTGAACCACCAAGGCTATGAGGATAATATTGATGACTGCTGCAAAAAAGACAATCAAAACAATTGGCAAGAGATAGGGAGCAATCACATCAAACTTCTCCATGATTCCCACTGCTGGCGGCAAAAAGAGAATGGTCATATTGGCCAGCAAGAAATTCCCCACCATATTGACATGCCTAGTTCTCAGCCACTTGAATTGTAGGGCGAGAAAGAGAATAATCAAACCGATAATACTGCCTGGGATGGGCAAATGAAAGAAACTAGAGATTCCCTCTCCGATTAGAGAAATCACAAAGAGAATCATTAATTGAACATATAATTTCATCCTAAACTCCACGAAATAGACTTCTTGCATACCAGTTTACTCTTTTTTCAGAAAATTTCAAGGAAATGCACAAGAGTCATTAAAAATTAGAGAAGAAAGGGGATACAGACAATTAAAGACTAGTGAAAACAGCGTAATTTAGGATAAAAGATTTCAGCGTCTTTCTTGCCAGCTCTTTTGAAAAGTAGTATAATTATTGCATGCGCAATCATCTTGTGATGCAGAGACTGTCCGTTAATGGACATTCTTCTATCTTATAACTCTAAAAAGAAAGGAGATACTATGACCTATTTAGAAAAATGGTTTGACTTCAATCGGCGTCAGAAAGAAATTGAAAACCTCTTGGAAGAGACTATTGCCCAGCAGAGCGAGCAAAGTCTGACCTTGAAAGAATTCTACCTCCTCTACTATCTGGACTTGGCTCAAGAAAAATCTCTACGCCAGATTGACCTGCCAGATAAGCTTCATCTGAGCCCGAGCGCTGTTTCTCGGATGGTGGCTCGCTTAGAAGCCAAAAATTGTGGTCTGCTTAGTCGCAGGTGTTGTGATCAAGATCGACGCTCTAGCTTTATCTGCCTGACAAGTGATGGGCAAAAGACACTGGCCACTCTACAAAAGGCTGTCGAAGCAAGCTTGGAAACTGGTTTAGATTTCTTGATTTAAGATGATTTTAGAAAAAAGTTGCGTGCGCAATCATTTTTCTTGACATTCTCTTTTACAAGGAGTAAAATAAAATCATCATTAAACAAAGGAGTTTTAAACATGATTGAAATTACCTATCTAGATGCCAGCAAGAACGAAAGAACTGTAACTTTCGAATCTTATGAAGACTTTGATCGTTCACAACAAGCTTGCCTTATCGGCGTCGCAGACTACTACCCTGTCCAAAAATTAACTTACAATGGTCATGATTTGGACTACCATGGGACTTATGGAGATATCTTCTTCTATCTCAAGAAACAAGATTTAAGCCAATATAACTAAAAAAGGAGAAATACAATGGCAAAAGCAATTACAGATGCAACATTCGAACAAGAAACAAAAGACGGTTTGGTCTTGGTAGACTTTTGGGCAACTTGGTGTGGTCCATGTCGTATGCAAGGTCCAATCTTGGATAAATTGTCTGAAGAACTTTCAGAAGATGTCTTGAAAATCGTTAAAATGGACGTGGATGAAAATCCAAACACAGCTCGTGCCTTTGGAATCATGTCTATCCCAACTCTTCTCTTCAAAAAAGACGGCCAAGTGGTGAAACAAGTTGCTGGTGTTCACACAGCTGAACAAATCAAAGCCATCGTTGCTGAATTGAGCTAATCATACTAGAGACCAAGTACTTGCTTTGGTCTCTTTTTTCTTGTCCTTTGCCATTTTTCAAAAAATATGCTAGACTGTAGGTATAATATTACGATGTTTGGGACATGCCATCGCTAAAAAAAACCTCTACTTGGTATTTTTTAGCTCCCTCATGGGAGCTTTTTGCGTGCTCTGAACATTTCCCATTTTGGAAGGAGTACTATGAAACGTCAATCAGCCTTGGTCGTCTTTAGTGGCGGTCAAGATTCCACAACCTGCCTCTTTTGGGCCAAAGAACACTATGAAACAGTCGAAGCTGTCACCTTTGCCTATGGCCAACGCCATCATCTCGAAATTCAAGTTGCCCAAGAAATCGCTAAGGAACAAGGCATTCGTCATCACATCCTAGATATGTCTCTGCTGGGGCAAATCACTGAAAATGCCCTGACCTCTGATATGGAGATTGAGCAAAAAGAGGGAGAAGTGCCCAATACCTTCGTTGACGGTCGCAACCACCTCTTTCTATCCTTTGCGGCAGTTCTTGCTAAGCAACGAGGCATTAAAGACATCGTAACAGGTGTTTGCGAGACAGACTTCTCAGGCTACCCTGATTGTCGAGATGTCTTTGTCAAATCCCTTAATGTTACCCTCAACCTGGCCATGGATTACGACTTTGTTATCCAAACACCTCTCATGTGGCTAGACAAGGCTGAAACTTGGGAATTAGCCGACCAACTCGGTGCCTTTGACTATGTTCGTGAAAAGACCTTAACCTGCTACAACGGGATTATCGGAAGTGGCTGTGGAGATTGTCCCGCCTGCCACCTACGTCAACATGGGTTAGATGTTTATCTCTCACAGAAAGGAGAGGACTAATGTTTTTTGCACCCAAAGAAATCAAACAGGAAACCGGGGAGTCTCTTGTCTACAATCCACACAGAACCTTGGTATCAAAAGAGTTTACCTTCGATGCTGCCCACCACCTCTTTCACTATGAGGGAAAATGCAAATCCCTTCATGGTCACACCTATCATCTGCAGATTGCTGTCAGTGGATTTTTAGATGAACGTGGCATGACCTACGATTTCGGAGACATCAAAGCAATCTACAAGAACTACTTAGAACCCCACTTGGATCATCGCTATCTCAATGAAACCCTGCCTTATATGAACACGACTGCTGAAAATATGGTTTACTGGATTTTCCAAACCATGAATCAAGAGTTGCCCGACGAACGTGGTCTCCGTTTGGAATACGTTCGCCTCTATGAGACTCCGACTGCTTTTGCGGAGTTTAGACGGGAGTGGTTAGATGACTAGGGAACGTGTCCTCAAACTACCAGTTCTGGAAATTTTTGGTCCTACCTTTCAAGGTGAAGGTCGTGCTATCGGGCAGAAAACCATGTTTGTCCGCACTGCTGGTTGTGACTACCACTGCGACTGGTGCGACTCTGCCTTTACTTGGGATGGTTCTGAAAAACCAACTCGCATGACAGCTGACGAAGTCATTGCTGCCTTGGATAAATTGGGGAGCTACGACTATGTCACCCTATCTGGGGGAAATCCTGCTATCCTAGCAGCCAACATGGCCGAATTGGTCACCAAGCTCAAGGAACGTGGTGTCACTCTAGCTGTTGAGACCCAAGGCTCCCGCTGGCAAAATTGGTTAAAAGATATCGACCAGGTCACTCTCAGTCCCAAACCTCCTTCATCCAAGATGGAAGTCAACTTCGAGACCTTGGACTTTATCGTTTCCCAACTGGACCCAGAGAAGGTCACCTTTAAAATCCCTGTCTTTGATGATGCAGATTTGGCCTTTGCTAAAGGGATTCAAGAACGCTACCAACCAGATGTTCTCTTCTTATCGGCAGGAAATCCTGAGCCCAAGGCTACAGGCAATATTGTCCAAGACCAACTGGATCGCCTCAAAGAACTCTGGGAACGCGTCGCTGCTGACGATAGCTGGGGCAATGTCCGCGTCCTTCCTCAACTGCATACCCTTCTCTACGATAACCAACGCGGTGTTTAATACTCTTCGAAAATCAAATTCAAACCACGTCAACGTCGCCTTGCCGTACTCAAGTACAGCCTGCGGCTAGCTTCCTAGTTTGCTCTTTGATTTTCATTGAGTATAAAATTAGAAAGAAAAAAATCATGTCACAACAAGAAGAAATGAAAAACCTAAGCCTCCTCGGCAACAAAGAAACCAACTACATTTTCGACTATCAACCAGAAGTTCTCGAATCCTTTGACAACCGTCATGTGGAAAATGACTATTTCATCAAATTCAACTGTCCTGAATTTACCTCACTGTGTCCAATCACTGCTCAGCCAGACTTTGCGACCATTTATATTTCCTACATTCCTGACAAGCTCTGTGTAGAGTCAAAATCCCTCAAACTCTACCTCTTTAGCTACCGAAACCACGGAGATTTCCACGAAAACTGTATCAACACCATCGGGAAAGACTTGGTCAACTTGCTAGACCCTCGCTATTTAGAAGTCTGGGGAAAATTCACTCCACGCGGTGGCATTTCAATCGATCCCTACTACAACTACGGTAAGCCTGGAACTAAGTATGAAGGATTGGCAGAACAACGCCTCTTCCAACACGACCTCTATCCAGAGAAAATTGACAACCGTTAATACTCTTCGAAAATCTCTTCAAACCGCGTCAACGTCGCCTTGCCGTACTCAAGTACAGCCTGCGGCTAGTTTCCTAGTTTGCCCTTTGATTTTCATTGAGTATAAACAGATAAGAAAAAGCCCTGTTCCTCAAATCGAGGAGCAAGGCTTTTTGAGTTTCAATTATTCTTCTGTTCCAAGGAAGTTTTTAGCAACAAGGGCTGCAAGAATCCCACCAACGATTGGAGCAAGGATGAAAATCCATACTTGTTGAAGGGCTGAGCCACCTACCAAGACAGCTGGTGCCAAGCTACGAGCTGGGTTTACTGAAAGTCCAGTAATGTTCAATCCCACAAGGATCATGGCCATCAAGGACAAACCGATTACCAAACCAGCAATCGCTCCATTGCCCTTGCTTTCTGAAGTCACGGTCATGATAACCAAGACAAACAAGAAGGTTGCGATTGTTTCAAACAAGAAACCACCAAAGACAGTGACACCGTTTGCCAAGGCATTTTCACCAAGACTAGTAGTTGACATCCCTGAGTTCGCCAAGAGGAAGAATAGCGCAGCTGATGCAAGGAAAGCTCCAACTACTTGCCCAAGGATGTAGTTAACAAGCTCCGAAGATGACAAACGTTTGTTTACAAACATAGCGATCGAAACCGCTGGGTTCAAGTGAGCACCTGAAACAGTTCCGATTGAGTAAGCAGCAACCACGATTGCCAGACCAAAGGCAAAGGCGATTCCAAGGTGACCTAAGCCATCAAGACCATTTCCAAAAACAACAGCTCCTGTCCCAATGAACACAAGCATGAAAGTACCGATTAATTCAGCAACAAATTTTTTCATTTTCTTTCTCCTTTTTTCAAAAACTAGATACTAGTCTATCAAAAGTAGGAAAGGGTTTCAAGAAAATTGATTGGAAATTTCAGGTTAAAATTCTGTAAAAACGGTAGTGTTTATTTGAAACATTTTTTTCAAAGGTGTATACTAATAGCGTAGTTTTGATAGGGGTTACAAAACCCATTATAAAAGCTCATTTGTAAACCTTTGCTGTTCTTTTATGAACGTTTGAATGGTATCGTGAATACCAAGGAGGAATCATATGTCTAAAGTTGCTATTGTCACAGGTGCAGGTCAAGGAATCGGTTTTGCAATCGCAAAACGATTGGTTCAAGATGGCTTTAAGGTAGGAGTCTTAGACTACAATCCTGAAACAGCTGAAAAAGCTGTTGCCGAATTATCAGCTGAAAATGCCTTTGCTGTCGTGGCCGATGTTTCGAAACAGGCCGAAGTTGCACAAGCATTTCAAAAAGTTGTTGACCATTTTGGTGATTTGAATGTTGTCGTAAATAACGCTGGTGTTGCTCCAACTACTCCTCTTGATACAATTACTGAGGAACAATTTACACGCACTTTCGGTATCAACGTTGGTGGTGTCATTTGGGGTTCACAAGCTGCACAAGCGCAATTTAAAGCACTTGGCCACGGAGGTAAAATTATCAACGCAACCTCTCAAGCCGGTGTAGTGGGCAATCCAAACTTGACTGTTTATGGTGGAACCAAATTTGCTGTTCGTGGAATTACGCAAACATTAGCACGTGATTTAGCAGGCTCAGGAATCACTGTTAACGCCTACGCACCAGGTATTGTGAAAACACCAATGATGTACGACATCGCTCATGAAGTTGGTAAAAATGCAGGAAAAGATGACGAATGGGGTATGCAGACATTTGCAAAAGATATTACCCTAAAACGTCTATCTGAACCAGAAGATGTGGCTGCTGCTGTCAGCTTCCTTGCAGGACCAGATTCAAACTACATTACAGGACAAACCATTATCGTTGATGGTGGTATGCAATTCCATTAAGATACACAAAAAGAGGTTGGAAAATGATTCAACCTCTTTTATTAGTTTTCATTATTAGTTAGGAGGATACAATAGAAACTCTTTCAAAAAGTAATATTAGCTAATCCCTAGTATTGAAAAGACTGGATAGCTTCTTTCAAGTCATCTTGTAAACTATTTCTCTGGTCAAGTTGGACATAAACTTCCAACAGACAGGATCTGAAGTTGGAAAATTTATAAAAATCTTCCCTTTCTTCTATCGGAAAGTCAACAGCTTTTATCCAAGAAGCTACTTGCTCTTGCTCCAACTTCCCTTGTAAAATAGGTTCATAGATCACTCTGGCTAAACGCCAATCCTCATCATCTGTATAGCGAATCGAATTTCTTTTAAATAGTTGGCCAAGTATATCAAATACTTCATGAACTCTGTTTTTAGGAAAGTCTGGATGACAAACCACCTCTGTCAGTAAATCGGCTCCATGTGCAAAAGCATGAACCCAACCATACTTACTTGAAAAACCCGTTGTATCCTTTTCTTTTGAAAGATAGTACAAACCTTGATTTAAAAGGACATTGCGAATTTCTGCTTTTAATCCCTGATAAAAAACCGATTGCTGGTTGGCGTCCGCCGACAAGAGATTTGCATAAATAAGCGCCCTAAAAGAACGTTCGAGTGTTGGCAGGCCTATCTTATCAATCTCTTTGTCTAGTCCTCCATCAGCTGAGACCACATCAGCAATGAAATGAAATTGTTCCTGTGTAAATAGCTCTTCCTGAATCCCTCTAGCAAAGCTTGTAAAAACAAGGTCATCACGAATTTCTGGAGAAGGATCTCCCAAATGATCAAGCAACCACTGGATTTCTTCCTCATGATAACTTGGTCTTTCTTCAGATATTTTTCTGAGTAACTCTTGATACATGGTCAATACCTCTACATTTCTAGCAACTTGATATAATCTAGACCCCATTTCTCGACAGCATCTAAAACAACTCTGAATTCCTGCCCCATTTCAGTTAAGCTGTACTCAACTCGTGGTGGAACTTCGGCATAGACCTTTCGTTGAACAATCTTATCCTTTTCTAATTGACGGAGATGACGGGTCAAAATAGTTTGAGTAATCCCAGGCAATAATCTCTGCAATTCTTTAAATCGTTTGGTACCCGTACTCAACTGATAAATGATTACCAGTGCCCATTTCCCCGTTAAAACCCTCTGCGTTGTTGCAAATGGACAAATACCATACTCACTCACTTTATTTGTCATAAAATATCTTCTTTCTATTTTTTAAAAAAAAATTTATCTTTTAGTATCAATAAAAGTACCACTTTTGATACTAGCTATCAAAAAAGTGTCTACTTGTTTTTTTGTTTGTAACTGTTACAATTATATCATAAAAAAGAAATGGAGAATAGATATGTCAACAAACTTAGAAATTTTCAATGCTTATAACCAAGCTTTAATTGCTGGTGACTTTCCTGGTGTCTTTGAAACGATGGCAGACGATATTGTCTGGCATCAACCTGGTAATCATAGTATATCTGGTACAGTTGTTGGTAAGGACAAGCTAGGAACTCACCTGGCTACATTTGCTGAGAAAACTAATGGAACCTTTAAGGTGGTAACAAATTGGGTTTCTGACAATAAGGATTTAATCGCAGCCAATGTTACTTTTCTTGGAACACGTGCTGATGGTACTGAACTCAATATGAACGGGATTGACCTCTTCCGCATTGAAGACGGAAAAATCAAAGAAGTTTGGCTCTTCTCTTCAGATCAAGCTGAAGAAGATAGCTTTTGGGGATAATTAAAGAGGCCAGAACAAAAAATTTTGATTTTAGGAATTCTTTATTCTAAATTTTTAAATCAATAGATTAGATAAAAAAGCGAACAAGACAGAATTCTGAGTGTCAGATAACTCGTTTTGTTCGCTTTTTTTATTTAAGGTTAGACTTTTGTCCCAGACTCTTTTAATTTACTCTCCCAACTGGGCACTGTAGGCGATAATCTGGTCAACTGTGTCAGACAAGAACTGAATAGTATCACGGAGTGGTTTGTCTGTAGCGATATCTGCTCCGATAATCATAGCTGACTCAAGCGGTGTCTTGCTACCACCTGATTTGAGGAGATTGAGCCAATCTTCAGCTCCAGTTTCTGAATGTTTCAGATGAAGGTAACCCGCAGTCGAGATAACAAGACCAGCAGAGTAAGTATAGCTATACAAGCCCATGTAGTAGTGAGCTTGGCGCATCCAAGTCAGAGCTGCATCATCATCAATCTCAATGGCATCTCCCCAGAAATCGGTCAAAACTTCCTTCATAATGCTGTTGAGTTTACTTGCTCCAAAGGTCTCCCCTTCTTCAATCAATGTATACACCTTACGCTGGAAGGCTGCTTCCAAGAGGTGGGTAATAAAGTTATGGAAGTAGGTGTCTGTCAAGCGGTGAGCCAGAGCAAAGCGTTTTTGACGAGGGTCGTCAGATTGGTGCTCCAAGTAATCACTGAGAAGCAATTCATTGAAAGTTGACGGCGCTTCAACATAGTAGGTCGACATATGAGCATTGAAGTAACTTTGATGATTATCTGAAAAGATGAATTGACCAGAATGCCCGATTTCATGAATCAAGGTATAGACATCGCTCAAACGACCTGTCCAGCTCATGAGGACATAAGGGTGTACGCGATATGGATCCGCCGCATAACCTCCAGAATCCTTGCCACTATTGGCAGCAAAGTCCACCCAGCGCTCTTCTTGATAGCGAGCAACTTCCTGACAATATTCTTGTCCCAAAGGTTCTACCGACTTCATGATCAAATCATAGGCGTCGTCAATAGTCACTTGAGGATTGAGGGCGCTGTCCAAATCCAATTTCCAGTCTGCAAAAGTCATCTTTTCAAGACCATTTACCTTGGCAACATGCTTGAGGTATCTCTGGGCAACGGGCGCAAAATCCTTCATGATGAGGTCAATCTGACGATCAAACATAGCACGGTCCACTTCTTGCTCAGCCAGAAGGTAATCAAAGACAGAGTCGTAACCCTTCATATCTGCCAATAGTTTTTCAGACTTGACTTGGGCTAGATAGGCTGCTGCAGCCGTATTTTGGTGCTTACGAAGTCCTTCTGAGAAGGAACGGAATGATTTCTCACGGACCTCAGCGTCCTCATGGTTTTGGTAGAAATTCTCATAGGTCACAAAGCTGTTTTTGTAGATCTTGCCATGGGCCTCAAAGTCAGCCATTTCAAAATCCCCAGCTCGCATCTTAGTGTAAATATCCTGCGGACTGTAAAAAACTTCACCGAGATTGGTTAAGGCCTTCTCCACATCAGCCCCTAGATAGTGGGCTTTTTTGATTTTGGCCTGACGAATGGCCGCTGTCAAATGAGGTAATTCACCCAAACGGTCCAAGACTTCCTCATCAGCTTCCACCAAGGCATCATCAAAGAAGGTCAAGGCTACACTGGCATCTGTTTCGAATTCCATCCCAGCTTGGGCAATGTTGGCAAATTCGTCATTGCTATAGTCTGTCGTCTGAGGCATAAAGCCATAGTTTCCAATATGGCTCATCTGAATGTAGATTTGTTCCAATTCCGCAAAGGCCTTCTCGAAATCCTCAAAAGTATGAAGATTGCCCTTGTAATCACGACTAAATTGGTTGATGTCTTCGCGAGCCTTCTCGATCGCACGTAAGAAATCCTCACGGTCTTGGTATAGGGCTGTTAAATCCCAAAGTTCCTTCTCTGGAAATTCTGAACGGTGTTTTTGTTCCATTTTCTTCCTCTTATTTCTCTAATTCTAATAAAACACTAAGGGCCGATAAGGCGTAAAGTGGGGCTGTTTCTGCTCGCAAAATACGAGGACCAAGTCCTGCCAAGACTGCTCCTTTAGCTTCAAAACTCTCGATTTCTGCAGGTGAGAGACCACCTTCTGGGCCAAAGATAAAGAGCAATTTGGCTCCTGTTTCAAGACCAGCAACTGCTTGCAAGAGAGCAGCGGCTTCTCCCTCTTTAGCTGATTCTTCATAAGCTACTACGATAGAGTCAAACTGGTCCAGCTGAGCTAGAAAATCTGCTTTCTTCTCAAAAAGTTTGATACTTGGAACGATATTACGTTTGCTTTGTTCGGCTGCTCCAAGGGCAATTTTTTCTAGTTTTTCGACTTTCTTGCCCAATTTCTTACCATCCCACTTGGCAACTGACCAGTCAGCAGGAAAGGCCCAGATTTGGCTGGCACCCAGTTCCGTTACTTTTTGAGTGATAAACTCCAGCTTGTCTCCCTTGGGAAAGCCTGATGCGATGGTCACTTGGACTGGTAGTTCCACATTGTCATCTAGTTCTTCTACCAACTCAAACTGACGATTTTCCATATCCAGCACACGCGCCAAGCGCTTAATTCCATCATCAAAGACCAAAGTAACCTCATCCTCTTCTTTCAAGCGCATAACCTGAAACATATGCTTGCTGGTTTCCTTGTCCTCGATGGTGACAGGAGAGATAGCACTGCCTTTGACAAAATACTGTTGCATGCTAGCCTCCAATCACACCTGAAATATCCTTGGTTTTCTTAAAGACACAGGCATTCCATTCCCCTTGAATCATGTGGGTTTCGAGGAAAAATCCTGCTGACTCAGCCGACTCGCGCACCATGTCCCACTTGTCCTTGATAATGCCACTCATGATGAGGTAGCCTTCGTCCTTGACCAAGCAATAAGCATCCTCTGTCAGATGAATGAGAATATCCGCTAAGATATTAGCCACAATCACATCTGCCTCAATTTCCACACCCTTAAGCAAATCTCCTGCTGCTACATGGATATTTTCCATGCCAGGGTTGAGTTCAATATTTTCCTGAGCAACACGAACCGCTACATCATCCAGGTCATAGGCGAAAATTTCCTTGGCACCCAAAAGAGAGCTAGCAATAGAAAGGACGCCTGATCCAGTCCCCACATCTAGCACCGTTTCGCCACCACGAAGGACCTGCTCCAAGGCAAAGAGGCTCATCTTAGTGGTTGGATGGGTCCCCGTACCAAAAGCCATACCTGGATCCAGCTTGATAATCTTTTCCCCAGCAGTCGCCTCATAGTCCGTCCAAGAGGGAACGATGGTCAAATCATGAGTGATACGAGCTGGTTCATAGTATTTCTTCCAGTTGTCTGCCCAGTCTTCCTCAGCCAAGGCAGTCGTACCCATTTTTACCTCTCCCAAATCCATAAAATCAGTTAGTTCCGCGAGACGGGCCTGCAAGTCTGCCTCAACCGTTGCTATATCAACCGTATCAGGGTAATAGGCTGTCACTACGATTTCTTCTTGCTGCTCAACCTCTGGGAAAATCTCGCCGAAACGATCCACATTTCCCACATAGTCCATGCTGTCTTCAATCGCAACACCTTGCGCTCCCAGCTCAATCAAGAGATTAGAGACTAGCTCCTCTCCCTCACGCTTAACTGTAACTTTTAACTCTTGCCATGTTTCCATATTTAAGATACCAAGCCCGTAAAACACAAAACCAAAATAGGAAATTCTCTGAAGACGCTTGTGTCTAAGAGAAGCTTATCTTTTTGGCAGAGTGTTTAGGGCGGGTTCAGTTTAGAAATTTAACTGAACCATCCTTTCTAATCACTTACTTTTAAATAATCTTTTAATCTCTCCTGCAACTGAGGTACAACTTGACTGGAACTAAGAAATTCCTCAACATTCATGAGCTGATAGCCCTGTCCTTCATCTCCAAATACGATACTGTCAAACTGGTTCTGTGTTAACTGACCAACTAGAAAAACGGACTGTTTGTCTGTAAAAAGCATACTTGGATAAACCTTACTCCAAAGCAGACAATCCTCAGTCAAATGAATGCCCAGTTCCTCAAAAACTTCACGCTCCACGCACTCAAAAGGACTTTCATCCCCTTCGCGTCCCCCACCGGGCAGTTCCCACATATTGGGCCAGGGAATACTTGCCTTATCATCGCGTAAGATGGTCAAGAGCTTATCCCCACAAAACAAAGCAATCTTACAACCTGTGAAATCAGAAATCTCTATTTCCATATTAGACTCCTTCGGTTAATTCCTTTTCCAGCTCGGCTAACCAGTTTTCATAATAGCGTTTCTCGTCCCTCAACATTCGACTACTATCCATTTTCTGCTTAGCAATCTTCATAGCCTTGTGAGTTTGAACTACATCTTTCCTTACCTTAAATTGATACCAAGATTGAATGACCTGCATATCTGCTGTTTTTATAGATAAAAAGGATTTGACCCCTCGAATACTTGCATATTCTTCCGCTTTCTTATTATCTCCTTCTATCAGAGCAATTTGAAGAAGGTATAATTGAGAAATAGTTTTAGACATTGGATTGTCTGTTTTCTCTAACACAGACTGAAACTGTTGCTTTGCAAGCTCTATATTATCATCCAATATGAATACCAATCCCTGAAGAGTCTGAACACTTTCTGCAAAACTCCCTCTCGCCTCCTCATCAACAGGTATGATAAAGTCTTTTAAATCATATTCTTGAGGAGCTAGCAAGGTCTGGGCAGAATGCCTCAACATCAGGTAGGCGCATTTCGTATTTTCAGGGTGTTGTAGCAATTCCCAAATTTTTGCGCCATCGGTGATGCCGACTGGCAAAATGTTATTTAGGAAGAAAGACAAATTAAGAAAAATCCAAGTGCCTGCAAAATACCAGTTTGTTGTCAAAAAACCAAAAAGTGTTGCTAATAATATCAAGCAAAGGTGAACTATCAAGCCTCCTGAAAGCATCAAGATGATTCTTTGATCACTTTCATTCTCTTTTAAACCAATATACTGAGCACCAACATTTTTTATAACTGCTGTTCGACTAAGATGAAGCCTTCCTGACTTTTTGGTTAAAAGAAAGTTCCCTAATCCAAAAGCCACCAGCCGATAGCCTGTCAAGTAGCCACAAAAAGCATGTCCCAGCTCATGAAGAATAAAGATTAAATATATACTTAGAAGAGCGAAGGCATAACCAAAAGTAAAGACTAAAACTGTGGAATATCCCAACTCTGCAAATGCGATTGTTCCACAAGCAAAAGCCAGCATAATAAAGACAACAGCTAGCACATAAACCAAATAAATCCCAATTTTCTTCATAAAATCTCCAACCAACTCCTAGTATCTCGGATAAGGATAAAATTCTCCTTCTTCCAAGCCAACTTTTCCTTCTTCAAAGACTTCTTGGTTCCATTCCATGACAAATTCTTCGGCTTCTGGGTCTTCCAAAAAGTCCATAAGGGCATCTAGCCCAACCTCAGCAGTATCTTTAAGGAATAGCGCAAAATAAGCTAAAAATTCGCGGGAAAATCCTTTTTTAGGTAGGTAAGGAATGACCGTCAAATAGTCTTCCTCATTGACGGTTGATTTGGCAGGATTGTAAAAAAGCACTGCTTCTTCAAAGAGAATATCATCCGATGAAACCTCTCCATCTTCATCCACCATCTCCACACCTGTAGCATTTTGTGCCTCCAATAGAAAACTCACTTCAACCGCGTGGTTGCGCTTGTCCCAACTAATCTCAAAGTCAAAGGGAAAATTCTTCTCCAACTCTTCCTCTAAAACATCTAAAAATCCATATGTTGCCATTTTGTCCTCTTTCTATGCGACTCTTTAATCGCCCCGATTACTCGGAAATGTGCTAAAATAGATACTACCATCTTACCACATATACATCAGAAAATCCACGTTAGAAAGGACTGCTATGCCAGACAATCTCGCGCTTCGCATGCGCCCTAAAACCATCGACCAGGTCATCGGTCAGGAACATCTGGTCGGACCTGGAAAAATCATCCGCCGCATGGTGGAAGCCAACCGCCTGTCTTCCATGATTCTTTATGGACCTCCAGGAATCGGCAAGACCAGTATTGCCTCTGCCATCGCAGGGACGACCAAGTATGCCTTTCGAACTTTCAATGCGACAGTAGATAGTAAAAAAAGACTCCAAGAAATTGCGGAAGAGGCTAAATTTTCAGGTGGCCTCGTCCTATTACTAGACGAAATCCATCGTCTTGACAAAACCAAGCAAGACTTTCTCTTGCCTCTCTTGGAAAGTGGACTGGTCATCATGATTGGGGCTACGACTGAAAATCCTTTCTTTTCTGTCACTCCTGCCATTCGTAGTCGTGTTCAAATTTTTGAGTTGGAACCTCTGTCTAACCAAGACGTCAAAGAGGCTCTTCAGATAGCTCTAAGTAACCCTGAACGTGGTTTTGATTTTCCAGTAGAACTAGATGAAGATGCGCTGGATTTCATTGCTACCTCTACAAACGGAGACCTTCGCTCTGCCTTCAACTCACTGGATTTGGCAGTTCTATCTACCCCTGAGAATGACGAGGGCATCCGCCATATCACCCTAGACATAATGGAAAATAGTCTTCAGAGAAGCTACATTACCATGGACAAGGATGGAGACGGTCACTATGATGTTCTATCTGCCCTGCAAAAGTCTATCCGTGGCTCAGATGTTGATGCCAGTCTTCACTATGCTGCCCGCTTGATTGAGGCTGGTGATTTGCCAAGTCTCGCTCGTCGTTTGACTGTTATCGCTTATGAAGATATCGGTTTGGCCAATCCTGAAGCCCAGATTCACACCGTGACTGCTCTTGATGCTGCCCAGAAGATTGGTTTCCCAGAAGCCCGCATTCTCATTGCCAATGTCGTCATTGATTTGGCCCTTTCTCCAAAATCCAACTCAGCCTATGTAGCTATGGATAAGGCACTTGCTGACCTCAAAACATCAGGGCACTTGCCTATTCCGCGACACCTGCGTGATGGGCACTACAGTGGAAGCAAGGAACTGGGGAATGCCCAAGACTATCTCTATCCACACAACTATCCTGGAAATTGGGTCAAGCAAGACTATCTACCAGAAAAAATTCGTAATCATCACTATTTCCAAGCAGAAGATACTGGTAAATATGAACGGGCTTTGGCTCAAAGAAAGGAAGCTATCGACCGTTTGCGAAAAATCTGAAATCCTTTTCAAAAAATTGCACTTTCCTCTTGATTTTTTTTGAAAAAGTGGTATTATATAAACATAGAAACGCTGTGGTGTACGACTTCACACTTAAGTGTTGACCGACTATTTTTTGTATTATTAGGGAAACAAAAGTCTTCTAACAGCATGTAGGCCGTCTCACACGGAAACAGCTTCAGTTAGAGCGAGTTGCCCACCTGCTTAATTGCGCGGGTTCAATACAAACCGTGAAGTTTCGGCACCAATACAGCTTTTTTCTTTGCCTCCTTAGCTCAGCTGGCAGAGCAGCGGACTCTTAATCCGTGGGTCACAGGTTCGATCCCTGTAGGGGGCATCTAAATACAACAGGAAAAAGCCTTGTAAATCAAGGCTTTTTTTGCTTGTCTATAACTGATTTACCCCATCATTTGTCCCACATTTTAAATCTATCTTTTCTTTTTGAATCAAATTACATCTTTACAAATAGTGTAAAGCCAGTTACTTTTGCTTTGATTCCATACAATATTTTCATGTAGAGAAGACAAATTTTATCTTCTCTTTTTATTTTCAAAATAATAAAAACTGATTTTCTTTTCATAAATCAGACTGAAACTTCCAAATTTTCCATTTTGTTTATTGACATTTCCTCTAAAAAGGTGTATAATATTTTTATTATCAAACTATACTATATAGGGGGTATTGAAATGAAATTTTCTAATCGTTTACTGCTATTCCTTGCAGGAGTTGTTTTTGTCCTTTTAGGACTTTTCCTATTTACAAACCCAGTAGCTAATCTTGTTGCTTACAGCTGGTGGATTGCATTTGGTTTACTGGTTTCTTCTATAGCAGCTATTTTAGGCTATTTCTCTGTACCAAAAGAGCTTCGCTCACCAGCTCATCTTTTCCAAGGGATTGTTAATCTTCTCTTAGCTCTTTACCTCGTTGCCTATGGCTTTGTGACGCTGCCAGTTGTCATTCCAACTATTTTAGGAATTTGGTTAATTGTAGAAGCCATTATAGCTTTCTTTAAAGGCAATCGTCTGGGATTGATTTTCCCTATTATTGGCAACCATATCATGTGGATAGCGTTGCTTGCATTTTTACTAGGTCTAGTGATTTTGTTCAATCCAGTAGCTACAAGTGTCTTTGTCGTTTATGTAGTTGCCTTTGCATTTTTAATTGTTGGTTTCACCTATATCCTTGATGCCTTTCGTAAATAATCTAGCTGCCATTTTGGGCATATTAAAAAAGCTGGGAAGTTACATTCTCAGCTTTTTCTGTTGCCTCCTTAGCTCAGTTGGTAGAGCAGTAGACTCTTAAGCTATGGGGCGCAGGTTCGAGCCCTGCAGGGGGCACATCTAAATCAACAGAAATAAGCCTTGAAACCAAGGCTTTTTTTAACGTCTAATAGCTTTTTGTAGAAAAGTATTTAAAAATAAAAGAGAAGAGAATCTCTCACTCTCTTCTCAGTATATCTTATTAAATTTAGTTTTTCTTAATCTAGCTGATTTTCCTTTGCAACGACAAATTCCTTAACCAATCGATAGATAACAGCAAATATCGGTGTAAAGAATATCATCCCAAGTAAGCCAAAGAGATTGCCTCCAATACTAGCAGCCGCAAGCGTGAAAATAGCTGGCAAACCAATAGACTGACCTACAACTCTAGGATAAATAAGGTTTCCTTCAATCAGCTGTATAACTTGATATAGAAGAAGAGAAAGTAAGGCTTGAGTAGGACTCACTGTGAAGATAAAAATCGCTCCCACAACACAAGCAATCATAGGCCCTACATAAGGAATGAACGATAGCACTCCTGCAAAGATACCTGTCATTACTCCATAGGGTATCCCAAACACGCTGTAACCAACCGCTATCATAACTCCTATGATAACTGCTTCAATCAGCTGACTCATCAAAAATTGGTCATAAGTCTCTAGTGCTACTTGTCCAATGTAAGTCAACTTTATCACCACCTTCTCTGGAAGAAAAACTTTTAGAAGTCGACTCGTCATCGCTGCCAAATGTTCCTTACTGGATAAAAATAAAAAGGTGAAGACTATAATCAAAAAGGCATTCATCAAACTTGAAAAAATATTGCCGATATTACTAGTCAGACCTGATAAAAAACCTATCAAAGCTTGGCTAATAGAGCTAGACTGTCCCTGAATTCCTGATACGATAGTTGACAACATGTCTTTGGTTACAAATTCCGAGCTGCCTAGCAATTTCCCAAGTTGAGTAAGGACTGTTGAAAGGACTGTTCCCAGCTGACTAATAGTCTGAGCTAGGGTTGGCAGCACCAAAACCAAAAGAGCAATCACGATTAAGATAAGAGCTAGGAAAACAAGTACCATGGCAATCGGACGACGCAACTCTGCCTTTACCTTCAATTTAACTAAGTACTGTTCAATTTTTTTCATAGGAACATTAAGCACAAAAGCAATAACAGCACCATAAATCAAGGTTGATATTACATCAAAGAGAGAGATTGCTCCTGATATAAAGCTCGATGCATTCAGAATTACAAGAGCAACCAGCCCTATAAAAAGGATTAACGGAGTATATTTTTTAACTAAGTTCATAAATTCTCCTTAATAAACATGTTTAGATACGACTATACTATTTGGTTTTTCAAACTCTCGATTAAGGTAGGCTTGGTAAGTTCCTGGAGCGATAAATCCTTTGGGTGAGAGGATATCGGTGCCAGCCTGACCGACTATGGTATCAGCCAAGAGCACACAGTTTGTAGATAAGACAAAGTAGGATTTAAACTTAGATTTGATAAATTTATAAAGTTCCCCATCTGTCTCATGTCTGATTTTATAAGCGTAGGTGTAGTCTTCCTTACCATCACCTGTCATGATTTTATCTGCACTTGGCTCCCATGGAATCGTCAGTTGTTTCAATTCAGCCAACTTTTTCTGAACTGCTTTTTCCATTTCAGGCGTCAAATCTATCCCATAACCAAAAAGCGTTTTTTGACTCTCACGTTTACATAGGTCAATGTACTTGTCACGATCACAGAAATATAAGACACCATCTCCTACCATGCCAAATAAGGTCTCAGAAGACGGATCATAGTTGCCATAAGAAATAACACGGCCTTGATAGCAGATATCCACATGACCAATAGCTGAAAACAGGGAGGTCTCAGCTGTATGAACAAAAATTTCTAGCTCTGCTGTCTTACCAGACTTCACTATTCCAAGATGGATATCTTCTTCCTCATCAGCATTTTCCAGCATAAATTTGTTAACTTTTGCTAAAGTTCTTGCAGGGATGAGAGCGGCTAGGACAATAGGTAAGCTAATTCTAATACGACGTTTGAGATGGTTTTTCCCAATTTCCCCCTCAAACAAGAAACCATCACGGATATTGGACACACCATAAAGGAAAAAATAAGCCCCTAATACAAAGAGTTGAAAGACAGAATTTCCTGTAGAGGACAAAAGACTAGTCCCACCAAGAAAAACTAGTACGAGTCCATCTAGTAAGAGACGAAAACGAGGTCGAATTTTGTTTTTGCGGTAGAGAACATAGGTGACAAGGTTAATACTAGCATGAAAAATCTGATAAACTCCAATCACAAGAGCCAAAATATAAATCGGCACATCCGTCGCAAGATTGGAGCCAAGCAAATATCCCAGCACTAACAATTTAACCAGTGCAACTCCCAAGGTGTCCGTTGACTGACTTTTTTTGAAAATACGTAATACTAAATCTAAGACCGTTGCTATCCAAGCTAAAAACAGAACCAGTCGAATAACCTTTACTGGCAACCAAGTCCCCGTGACCATCAAGATGAGACCTAGCAGAACAAACAAGAACCCCTGAGCAAGTAATTTCTTACCTGTCAGACCTAAAGATAGAATTTTCGCCATATAAAAACCTTTCAACAATAAAAATTAAACACTCCGATTAAACTGACTAGTAAATAGCCAACACTACAAACAGCCTGTGCCAGCAACATATGGTGACTAGAAATGACTGTAGTAATGTCACCATCTTGTCTTATGCACTTCTAAAATTTGTTATATTGATTAGAAACCAGAGCTTATAAAAACTAGCTAAACTCGAGAGATAGACACAATTGCGACGAAAAAATGTATAACCAATTCAACTTGTTAAGGTAAGAAAGCATTATTTCCAATCTATTAATTATTCATCTATTACCTATTATGACACAATATTCCCTATAGTTCAACTTTTTACTTGTTTTTATATTACACGGACTAAAAAGTTTTCAACAGTTGATTGCATTTGTTTTAATAAGTTTTAACCTTTCTTGGTTAGATAAAAAAAGAACCATACAGTTTAGAATCTGTATGGTTTTTGCCCCACTTTTGTCCCATTTTTAAATCATGACATTGAAAATACCTAAAATCACTTATATTTCAATATTTTTAATTGCTCTCAATATGAAAGTCCTTTCCAAATCCCTGTAGGGGGCATCTAAATACAACAGGAAAAAGCCTTGATTTACTAGGCTTTTTTGCTTGTCTATAACTGATTTGCCCCACATTTTTTATGAGCAATCTTTCCAGACATCTCTAATTTGATTAAATTCTTCAAAAATTTTCTCTTTACCGCTAAAGGTAAATCCAGATGGTCCTTTTCTGTATGTAAATATTTCTCTTCTGTCATCTGTTGTTCTTTAGATGAAAATAACTCGACATGTTGTGTAAAATCATCTATTAGAATTTTGTCAGCAATTGCCATTTGGATGCTCTGCTGAATTCCAGTATTCAATCTACCAAGAAAATTTCTACTAACTGTTTGTTCATACTTATTCATAATTCTTTGGTATTCATCCGCACGAATTTGAGTGACTTTTACTTGACATAATGATTTCCTCTTTATTTCATTTGATTTATAAGACTATAATACAAAACAGAAACCGACAAGTAAATGACAAAAGAAGTCAAGGTTTTGACAATTCGCGCCACATGGAGTTATTTAAGCATCTCCTTTTCTCTCATTACCATTTTCTGTTATAATAAATTGTACTTCTAAAATAGAAAGGTCTTAAGATGACAACTCTTATTAAACATAAACGTGTAGAATTTTCAGAACTTTTTTATGACTTAGTTTTTGTTTTTGCAATTTCAAAAGTAACTACTTTAATTGACCATCTTCATAACGGTATTTTGACTTGGAATTCTTTCCTTGATTTTCTCATTGCTACTTTGGTTCTCATCGATTCCTGGATGATTCAAACCGATTATACCAATCGCTATGGAAAGAACTCTTTATTTAACATGCTAATCATGTTTATCAAAATGGGACTTTTACTCTTTATAGCCAATATGATTGGACCTGATTGGCAACAATATTTTCATTATGTCTGTTGGGCTATTGGTACATTAACCCTTACCTTATTTTTTCAATATTTGGTTGAGTTTTTTAAAAAATCAACCGATAATGTTCATAGGGAAAGTATCAAAGGTTTTCTATGGATAACAGGTCTACGAAGTTTAGAAATCTATCTAGCAGCTCTTCTTCCTATTTACATTGGAGTCTATATCCTTTATGCTAGTATTCTGCTAACATTTATTACGCCAATTACCTCGATTAGTAAAAATAAGCATTACCAGGTAAATCTCCCCCATTTAATCGAGCGCATCTCCCTTCTTGTCATTATTACGTTTGGAGAGATGATTATGGAGCTAGCTAACTTCTTTACAATCGAGAATTTCTCGATTTATTCGGTTCTTTATTTCATTATTATGGTTTCTCTGTTCTTGTTTTATTTTGGTCAATTCGACCATGCTATTGATGAAAAATCTAATCAAAAGGGACTATTTCTAATTTACAGTCACTATCCTATTTTCATTGGACTTATGATGATGACTGTATCGATGAGTTTTCTTCAGAATCCTGAAGCTAATCGTCTCTTTGCAACCAGCTTCTCTTATATCGGATTTGGCCTCTTTCAAGCTGCTGTCCTAGTAAATGGGCCCTATAACAAACACTATCTTCGCTATTCGAAAAGTTACTACTGTGTCCAAGCGACACTCTATCTGGCTGCCTTTATTCTCTCTTTAATCTTTGCTTCTAATCCTATAATAGTAGTGAGTATAACAACCATTTTAGCTCTAGCTATAGCCATTCATTTTATTTATTTTTATATGACACAGAATAAAAAATATTCCAAATCTAACTGGGAGTTATTTTAATGAGTTTATAACATTAAAAAGCTTTGGGAACCAAGGCTTTTTTGCTTTCTATCTAAACTTTTTCATAAGGTATTTTCGTACAGGTGCTTCAATGGTTTTAACGATTTCAAAACCTTCTTTTTGATAGAGGTGCTTGGCTGCTTGATTTGACTCGAAGACATTTAGAGAAATACTATCTATGTCTCCATTTTCAAAAGCCAAACTAACAAATTTCCTTAATGCCTGGCTACCTAAGCCCTGCCCCTGTTTCTGGGGATTGATAAAAAATCTCCCGATATGAAGATTACTCTCTTCTAGTCTGATTTTCTGGATAAGGCCGACAAATTCTTGTCCATCAAAGATAGAAAAAACTCCTCCCAAATCTTGCAAGATTTGAATTGTTAAGGGAAAAGGAATCATTGTCCCCATCCATTGTTCTTGAAAAGCTTTGCCAAGGGAGTTGGACCATTGGCATACGAGCTGAGCATTTTCTGTACTCACCTTTTCTTCAAAACGAATCGTCATCTTGACCTCACTATCTTATCTATGTTTCCCCATTATACTACTTTTCCTATTTTTTACGAATAGATAGGTATGATTGATTTTTATTTTTTTCTTGTCGGGAGCATTCTCGCTTCCTTTCTTGGTTTGGTCATTGACCGTTTTCCAGAGCAATCCATTATCAGTCCAGCCAGTCACTGCGATTCCTGTCAGACTCGCTTGCATCCCTTGGATTTGATTCCGATTCTCTCGCAGGTCTTCAATCGCTTTCGCTGTCGCTACTGCAAGGCTCCTTATCCTGTCTGGTATGCCCTCTTTGAACTTGGCTTAGGACTCCTCTTTCTGGCTTGGTCTTGGGAATTGCTTTCCTTGGGGCAAGTCATCCTAATCACTGCTGGTTTGACCTTGGGCATCTACGACTTTCGCCATCAGGAATATCCCTTGCTGGTCTGGCTGACTTTCCACCTAATCCTCATGGCCTGCTCTGGCTGGAATCTGGTCATGGTCTTTTTCCTTGCCCTTGGAATTTTAGCTCATTTTATCGATATTCGCATGGGCGCAGGGGATTTTCTCTTTTTAGCTTCTTGCGCTCTCGTCTTTAGCGCAACAGAATTACTGATCTTGATTCAGTTTGCTTCTGCAACAGGAATTCTAGCCTTTCTCCTGCAAAAGAAAAAGGAAAGACTTCCTTTTGTGCCTTTCCTCTTACTCGCTACTTGTGTGATTGTTTTTGGTAAGTTACTGCTTGTTTGATAAAGTCCTGAATCGGCTCTCCTTGATGGAGGGCTTTTACAATTTTCGAACCAACGATAACGCCATCTGACACCTCATTGAAGCGTTCTACATCGGCTTGACTAGATACACCAAAACCTGTCAAGACTGGGATATCGGCCACTTGATGAAGTTGTGCCAAGTGCTTATCCAAGTCTGCACGGTAATTGCCTGATTTCCCTGTCACCCCATTGATGGCAACGGCATAGACGAATCCTTCTGCCCCATCAATCAACTCTTTCTGGCGCTCAATCCCTGTTGTCAAGCTTACTAGAGGAATCAAGGCCATGTCTGTGTCTGCCAAAAATGGCTCTACAAAATTGGCATGCTCATGAGGCAGGTCTGGAATAATCAAGCCCTTAACTGCTGTATCAGCCAAATCTTTGACAAAGTTCTCCACACCGTACTGAAAGAGGGGGTTGAAGTAGGTCATAATGACCAGTGGAATCTCTGTTTCAATGGTTTTCAAGGTTTCAACCAAAGCTTGTGTCGAAGTCCCCTGGGCTAAACTACGCAAGCCAGCTTCTTCAATCACAGGTCCATCTGCAACAGGGTCTGAAAAGGGAATGCCCACTTCAATGGCAGAGACACCCAAATCTTCTAAAAAGTGGATTGTTTCTCCTAGTCCATCCAAACCTTTCTCGTGGTCTCCAGCCATGATATAGGGAACAAAAATTCCTTTTCCAGCTGCTTTAATAGCGTTCAATTTTTCTGTTAGTGTCTTAGGCATGAGCTTCTCCCTTCTTTGCTGCATCTGCTTCCAAGCGGTCTTTGACTTGGACCACATCCTTGTCCCCACGACCCGATAGGCAGACAATCATGGACTTGTCTGGTCCAAGTTCTTTGGCCAATTTCACCGCAAAGGCAATGGCATGGCTAGATTCCAATGCTGGGATAATCCCTTCCACACGAGACAAGAGCTGGAATCCTTCCAAGGCTTCCTCGTCTGTCACAGGAACATAGCTGGCACGTTTAATATCGTGGTAGTGAGAATGTTCTGGACCGATACCAGGATAGTCCAAACCTGCTGAGATAGAGAAGGCTTCAAGAATTTGACCATGGGCATCTTGGAGCACATCCATGAGAGAACCATGAAGGACACCCGGACGACCCTTGGTCAAGGTAGCTGCATGGTGCTCCGTATCCACACCAAGTCCAGCTGCTTCAGCCCCATACATGGCTACTGACTCATCTTCTACAAATGGATGGAAGAGCCCGATGGCATTTGAACCACCACCAACACAGGCTACTAAGGCATCTGGAAGATTTTTACCTGTCAAGTCACGGTACTGTTGTTTAGCTTCTCTACCGATGACACTTTGGAAGTCACGAACGATTTCTGGGAATGGATGAGGCCCCAAGGCAGAACCAAGAATATAGTGGGTATCATCGATATTAGCTACCCATGAACGAAGGGCTGCATTAACCGCATCCTTGAGCACGCGCGAACCGTCTGTCACTGCCTCAACCTTGGCTCCCAAAAGCTCCATACGGAACACATTGAGGGCTTGGCGTTTGACATCTTCCTCACCCATGTAGATAGTACATTCCATGTTAAAGAGGGCTGCAGCAGTTGCAGTTGCCACACCGTGCTGACCAGCACCTGTTTCAGCGATAATTTTCTTTTTGCCCATGCGTTTAGCCAGAAGAACTTGTCCCAAGGCATTGTTAATCTTGTGGGCCCCTGTATGGTTGAGGTCTTCACGTTTTAGATAAATCTTGGCTCCGCCAATATGCTGGGTCAAGTTTTTTGCGTAGTAAAGGGGAGTTTCACGCCCCACGTACTGACGTAAGAGTTGGTTTAATTCCTCTTGGAAACTTGGGTCTGCCTGACTTTCACGATAGGCCTTCTCCAACTCCAAAACTGCTGTCATCAATGTTTCTGGGACGAAACGTCCGCCGAATTTTCCGTAAAATCCATCTTTATTTGGTTCTTGATATGCCATTCTTTGCTCTCTCTATAAATCTTCTAATCTTTTCCTGATCTTTTTGTCCATCTGTCTCCACTCCGCTTGATACATCTACTGCATAGGGAGTAAAGTGTTGAATTGCTTTTACTACATTGTCTTCATTAAGCCCACCTGCGATAAAGAAGGGCTGAGTTAGTCCAGTCGTATCCAGTTGGCCCCAGTCAAAGGTCTGGCCACTCCCAGCCACAGGGGCATCAAAGAGTAGATAGTCTGCCTGAGAATTGGGTACATGCCCCTCTCCATCCACTTGCACAGCCTGAATGCTGGCACAAGGCAAATTCTCAAACAAATCATCTGCCACCTGACCGTGAACTTGTACAAAGTCCAAGCCAACTTTGTCAATCGCTTCTAGCAGTTCTGCCCGACTTGGTGAAACAAATACACCAACCTTTTTGACATCTGCAGGAATAAGCTTTGCCAACTCAGCAGCCTGATCCAAGGTCACCTGTCTTTTACTAGGTGCGAAGACAAAACCGATGTAGTCTGCTCCTGCTGATACGGCTGTTTCCACCGCTTCTTTAGTAGATAATCCGCAAATTTTAACCTTTGTCAATCTGCAACTCCTTGATTCTCTGGGCTACATCTTCTGCCTGCATGAGAGCTGTCCCAACTAAAATTCCGTTAAAGTATGGTGCTACTCGTTCCGCATCCTGCCCTGTGAAAATAGCAGATTCAGAAATGTAGTAGCGACCTTCTTCAAAGTGCTGGGCCAAGCCTACACTGGTCTGCAAGTCGACTTCAAAGGTGGTCAAGTTACGGTTATTGACCCCAATAATCTCAGCACCAAGTCTATGAGCCACTTCTAGTTCAGCTAGATTGTGAGTCTCCACCAAGACTTCCAGACCAAGCTCTGTCGCGTAGTCGTAAAGTTCCTTGAGGCGTTCTTCTGACAAGGCAGCCACAATGAGCAAAATAACTGTCGCACCTGCATTGCGAGCACGGATGATTTGCTTTTCATCGATGATAAAATCCTTGTTGAGCGTCGGAATGTTTACCTGACTGGAAATTTCCCGCAGATAATCTAAATGTCCTTTAAAGAAGACTTCATCTGTCAAAACCGAAATCATCACTGCTCCGTTTTCTTCATAAGTCTGGGCCTGTTGCACAATATCCACATCGAGATTGATATCTCCCAGACTAGGGCTAGCCTTCTTGACTTCAGCGATTACCTGTAAACGGTCTTGGTGTTGTTTTAGATAGTCAGCCAAGCGATAGGTCTGGCGCAGGGGCTGGATTTCCTCCAGTTCCATCTGCTCAACCTCACGCGCCTTCTGCTCCAAGATTCGTGCTAAAAATTCTTGACTCATTTTTGGTACTCCTGTAACAGTCTGAGTTTTTCAAGAGCCTTGCCACTAGCAATGACTTCGCGGGCCAAGGCAACTCCTTCCTTGATGCTAGCTACCTTACCATTAGCATAGAAACCAAGACCAGCATTTAAAACTGTCGTTTCCAAGAATGGACTTGGTTCGTTTTTAAGAACGCTGAGCAAAATTTCTGCATTTTCCTGAGCATTGCCACCACGGATATCTTCGATAGCGTAGCGCTCCATCCCTAAATCCTCTGGAGTAAAGCTTAACAAGCTGATTTCGCCATTTTCAAGAAGTGCAATCTTGGTTGTTCCGTTCAAGCCGGCTTCATCTAGCCCTTCTGGTCCAGCAACTACAACAGCACGTTTGCGGCCCATATTTTTCAAAACCTGAGCTGTACTTTCTAGAAGTTCTGGACGACTAATTCCAAGAAGCTGTGTTTCCAAAGTCATTGGATGAATCAGGGGACCAGTCAAGTTCATAATCGTTGGAATTCCTAGTTCCAAACGAGCTGGCATGATGTATTTCATAGCTGGGTGCATATTTTTGGCAAAGAGAAAGACGATGCCAGTCTTATCAAAGACCTTACCTAGTTCAGCTGGTTTGAGGTCTAGGTTAATTCCCAGGGCTTCGAGAACGTCTGCAGAGCCAGATTTAGAAGAAATCGAGCGGTTACCGTGCTTGGCCATGTGAACACCGCCACCAGCCAAGACAAAGGCTGCAGTTGTAGAGATGTTAAAGCTGAAAGACTTGTCCCCACCTGTACCACAGTTGTCCATGGCATCATGGATTTCAGTTGGAATATGTTGAGCATGCCCTCTCATGACTTGAGCAACGGCTGTGCGCTCTTCAGGTGTTTCCCCCTTCATCTTAAGAGCCAAAAGGAGAGAAGCAATCTGCGCTTCGGTTACACGCCCAGTTACGATACGCTCAATGACGTCCGTCATTTCAACACCTGATAAATTTTCAAATTTTGCTAATTTTTCAATAATCTCTTTCATCCTAGTTTCCTCACTTTACAACCTTTTCGATAAAATTCCGAATAGAAGACAAACCATCTGGCGTTCCGATACTTTCTGGATGATACTGGAAGCCATAAATCGGTAGGTTTTTGTGTTGAATGCCCATAATAGCTTGGTCATCAGTCGAACGAGCTGTCACTTCAAACCCTTCTGGCATTTCTTCAATCAAAATACTGTGGTAACGCATGACCGCACGGCCATCCTCAATGCCTTGATACAAAACAGATGGCGCTTCAAAGCTGATATTACTCTGTTTCCCATGCATGACTTTTGGAGCCAAGCCTAACTTACCACCAAAGACTTCTGCGATGGCTTGGTGACCCAAACAAATACCTAGAATCGGTTTCTTGCCTGTAAAGTCACGAATCATGTCTTCCATTTTCCCAGCATCAACTGGCCAACCAGGACCCGGAGAAAAGACCAGACCATCTGCTTTTTCAGCTTCTTCATATAGTTTAGGATCATCATTTCTCAAGACTTGCACTTCTGCAAAATTCCCAATGTATTGCGCCAAGTTATAGGTAAAAGAATCATAGTTGTCAATTAATAAAATCATGGTCTTAGTTCTCCAATTCTAGTCATAGATTTAGCCTTGTTAATGGTTTCTTGGTATTCGTTTTGGGCGATAGAGTCGTAGACAATCCCTGCCCCAGCCTGCACATAGGCTGTTTGATTTTTGAGAATCATAGTTCGGATGGCGATGGCGAAATCCATATCACCCGTCGCAGATAAGTATCCGATTGCTCCTGCGTATACGCCCCGTTTTTCCGTTTCCAGTTCATAGATGCGTCTCATAGCTCGAATTTTTGGTGCTCCAGAAACAGTTCCAGCAGGAAGTGTTGCTTTCAAAGCATCCATAGCAGTGAGTTCTGGAAGCAAACGCCCCTTGACCACGCTGGTCAAATGCATAACATAACGGAAGAGCTCCACTTCCATATACTTGGTGACTTGGACACTGGCCGTTTCAGAGATGCGGCCAATATCATTACGACCCAAGTCTACTAACATTCGATGCTCTGCTGTTTCCTTCTCATCCGAAAGCAGGTCTGTCGCCAAGGCCTTGTCCTCTTCATCCGTAGCCCCTCTTGGTCGCGTCCCTGCGATCGGATTGGTTGTCACGATGCCATTTTTAACTGAAACCAAACTTTCAGGACTGGCACCGATGATTTGATAATCCCCAAAATCGTAGAAATAGAGGTAATTAGATGGGTTGGTCACGCGAAGATTTCTGTAGAAGTCAAATGGATTTCCAGTAACTTCTGCTGAGAAACGCTGGCTGAGTACACATTGGAACATATCTCCGTTACGAATCAAGTCACGAGCGATTTCCACCATTTCCTCAAACTTCTGAGGAGCAATATGGGGTTTGAAGTCTAACGGAGATAGATCCAAGTCTTCAAATTCATTTGGAGCAGGAATGCGTAATTCCTCAAGCACTTGGTTCAAGGCTTTTTCCAAGGCCTCTTGACTGCGCTCACTATAGAGAGCATCCTCGATGACATGGATTTTTTCCTTCTTGTGGTCAAAGACCATGTAACTCTCATAGACGAAGAAATGCATGTCTGGCGTTCCAATCGTATCTTGAGGGATTTGACCAATTTCTTCATAAAGCGAAATCATATCGTAACCAACAAAACCAATTGCCCCACCACCAAAAGGTAGATCTGAATGGTGCTGTCTCTTATGAGTCACTTCATAAAGAAAATCCAAGGGATCACGATCAATCACTTGACCATTTTGATAAAGAACTCCATTTTCAAACTTAATATCAAAAACAGGATTATAGGCTAAGATAGAAAAGCGAGCTGTTTCCTTGTCTCTCGGAATACTCTCTAAGATAACCTTGTGTTGCCCCTTTAGGCGCATATAAGCCAAGATTGGTGATAAAACATCTCCATGAATGATTCGTTCCATTGTAATTTCCCTTTCAGTTTCTTATTTTTAATTTTTTATCTTTTTTCTATTTCCCTTAAATAGTGCGGACGGGAGGTAAAATTATCCAGTGGATGATTTTAGAAAACCATGAAATGAAAGACCTAATTTTTGAGCCCCTCGCTCATTCATTTCTAGGCTCAGGCTAAAATAGTTCCCCGAACTATTTTACTCTCAAAAATTCCGTTCTAGAGAAGCATCTTTGCTTCTCTAGAATACCACTATGGTGGGAAATAGCGGTTTAATGCTCACTTCGTTCGCAAATATTTTATAGAAATCTATCTAGTGATGAAGCATAATTTAAAACTGATAGCCATATCTACGATAAATATATAAAAATCCCCACGCAAAATAACTTGCGTGAGGACGAAATTCGCGGTGCCACCTCAATTATAGGATCTCTCCTATCTCTCATTCCTGTCTCAGATACCTCCTGTAACAGGCTGTGCTATAAAGGGCACTCCCTTGAGAATTATGTTTTCTTCTCTCGTTTCAGATGGACCCAACTTTACAGCTTTCTCTGCTTGTTTCCAGCAACCACAAGCTCTCTGTGAGAGAAAAGACTGTAATTTTTCCATCTATTACTTTTTAGCTTCTAGGTAGTCTGCAATCGCAGCTACGTCCTTGTCTCCACGACCAGAGACATTGATAATGATAATGTCGTCTTTGCTTAGTTTCGGTGCACGTTTAACTGCTTCTGCGATAGCGTGTGAGCTTTCAATCGCTGGGATAATCCCTTCAGTCTTGCTGAGGAGGAGCAAGGCTTGAACAGCTTCTTCATCCGTCGCAGCGACATATTCCACGCGACCTGAATCTTTAAAGTAGGCGTGTTCTGGGCCAACCCCTGGATAGTCCAATCCAGCTGAGATAGAGTAAACTGGAGCTAGCTCTCCGTCTTCCTTAAAGACTGCATAAGTCTTCATGCCGTCGACAATTCCGATACTACCTTTTGTCATAGTAGCTGCGTGCTTGTCTGTGTCAAGTCCATGACCAGCAGCTTCGACCCCAACCAATTTAACTTCTTCATCAGCCACATACTGAGAAAAAGCACCGATAGCATTAGAGCCACCACCTACACAGGCAATAACGTAGTCTGGTAAACGACCTTCTTTTTCTAAGATTTGACGGCGAGATTCTTCACTGATAACCTTTTGGAACTCGTGGACAATTGTAGGATATGGGTGAGGTCCCACGGCAGATCCCAGAACATAAAAGGCTTCCAAATCATTCATCCATGCTCCAAAGGCTGCATCAACAGCATCTTTGAGGGTACGAGTCCCTGTTTCAACTGCATGAACAGTTGCTCCCATCATCTCCATACGGAAAACATTGAGGCGTTGTCGTTCCACATCCTCTGCTCCCATGTAGACATCACAGGCCATCCCAAACTTGGCTGCAGCCGCTGCTGTCGCAACACCGTGCTGACCAGCTCCTGTTTCTGCGATTACTCGTTTTTTGCCCATGCGTTTAGCAAGAAGAATTTGTCCTAAAACGTTATTAAGTTTGTGAGAACCAAGGTGGTTAAGGTCTTCACGCTTGAGATAAATCTTAGCGCCACCTAAGTGCTCTGTCAAACTTTCCGCAAAATAGAGCGGTGTTTCGCGACCGGAATAGTCCTTTAAGTAATGGCGAAATTCTGCCAAAAATTCTGGATCATCCTTGTACTTGTCAAATGTCACTTCCAACTCATCCAACAAAGCCTGAATCGGCTCCGGTACAAAACTACCACCAAATTGTCCAAAATAACCTTTAGTTGTCATAAAATTTTCCTCTTTCTGTATTAGTTCCAAGATATGAAAAAAGCCCACACACAGAATATACTTCCGTGTGAGGGCGTTGGTAACGCGGTGCCACCTCAATTATAAAGGGACTATTCCCCTTTACATCTCTGCCTTGTCTAACAACAAGTTGCACTGTAAGGTGTGCGAACCGAATTTTCATTGTTTCAAATTCATTTTTAAAATCAGCCCACTTTCACTACTTCCAACCACCTGTTCACAATCACCACAGGCTCCCTGAAGATCAAAAATAGTTACTTTTCTGATTTATTGAACTTATTTTAATACTTTGTTTTTCCTTTGTCAAGACTTTTTTACAATTTTTTTGATGAAGCTAGTACTTTTTCAGAAACTGTTTTGAAAGTCTCAATGATATAGTCCACTTCTTCATCACTTAATTTAGTGTGAAGAGGGAGCGTAATTTCATTTTCAAAGAAGGCATAGGCCTTAGGATAATTCGCCATATCAAAGCCAAGATTCTTATAGGCTGTCAAGAGCGGAAGCGGTTTGTAGTGGACGTTACTTGCAATTCCTGCTTTAGCTAATTCTTGGATGATGAGGTTGCGCTCTTCTAAACTTGCTCCTTCTACATGGGTGATGTAAAGATGGCGTGAAGATTCAACAGTATCAGTCTTGTGTGCCAATGGATGGATACGAGAACCTGCAAAACCACGATCATAGCGGTCCACGATGTCCTTACGACGTTGCAACAAACTTGGATAGCGGTCCAATTGTACCAAACCAAGGGAAGCCATGATATCAGTCATATTGCACTTGTAGGCTGGTGTGACGATATCGTATTCCCATGAACCCAGTTGCATCTTGGCAAGAGCATCCTTGGTTTGCCCGTGAAGGGAAAGGATTTGGAATTCCTTGTACATCTCTTCGTCGTCAATCGCTGGATTGGCTTTCCAAGTAGCACTTCCTCCCTCCGCAGTTGTAAAGTTCTTAACCGCATGGAATGAGAAGGAAGTAAAGTCAGCGATAGAACCGGCTGGTTGTCCTTTATAAGTTGATCCCAAAGCGTGGGCACTATCAGACACGATCACGATACGGTTAAAGGCCTTTTGCCACTTGCTTGAAGCGGTAAAGAGATCACGTTTTTTCTCCACAACTTGGAACAAACGGTCATAGTCGCAAACAATCCCCGCAAGCTCAACCGGAATAATCACCTTAGTCTTTTCAGTAATGGCTTGCTCCAGCAAGTCATAGTCCATTTCAAACGTATCTGCTTGGATATCCACCATGACAGGGGTCGCCCCTACGTGAGTGATGACACTACATGAAGCTGTATAGGTCATGGCTGGAACGATGACTTCATCACCAGGTCCCACTTCCAAGACGCGCAAAATCAACTCAAGAGCGGCAGTTGCAGAATTGAGGCAGACAGTCTTAGGTGTCTGTGTATATTGAGACAAGCGACGCTCTAGTTCTTTTGTCTTAGGACCTGTTGTGATCCAACCAGAACGCAGGGTATCCGCTACTTCAGCAATTTCTGCTTCGGTAATATCAGGTGGTGAAAATGGAATATTGTAATTTGGCATTGATTTGCTCCTTTTATCTGTACTCATTCTCTCATGACTACTTTATTTTAGCACTTCAAACACAGTTTGAAACATGATTTTGATGTCTCCAAGGAAACTAAACTCTCGGAGATAGTCGAGGTTATAGCGCATCTTTTCAGGAAGGACGTGTTCGACATAGGCTTGGTCAACCGACAAACCTTTCTCCGTCATTTGACTGATAATAGTGTCCTCATCCTTGTAGTGAATGCTAGCTGGAGAGGTAATCCCTGCTGGCAAAAGCAAGGTTGCCATCATTTCAGGGCTATACTGCTCTGTGTAGCGTGGCACTTCAGGACGCGTCCCTACAAAGGACATCTCACCTTTAAGAACATTGACCAACTGAGGCAGTTCGTCCAAACGCACACGGCGGATAAAATTGCCAACCTTGGTAATGCGACTATCGTTAGCAGAAGTCACCAAACTTCCTTTTTTGTCTGCATCCGTCACCATGGTACGGAACTTCCAAATCTTGAAAGGTCGATTGTACTGGGTCACGCGCTCTTGCTTGTAAATTACTGGCCCCTTGCTATCCAACTTGATCCAAATGCTCAAGATGAGAAAGATGGGAGAGGTCAGAATCAGCAAGATTACGGCTAGAACCCAGTCCAAACAACGCTTGAAAATCAGCGAACCCTTCCTTTTAGAGACAAGCTGGTAGTAAGACTCAACCTCGCTTGATTTCATTTCCACGGGCAAGTCTTCCCATTTCAGCATGCTGTTTCTCCTTTGTTTTTATTATACTATTTGTCAACATTTTTCATTATACCACAAAATGGAAAAGGCGGTGAAAGAAATCTGTAATTTGAAGGATTTCCTTCTTACACTCAATAAAAATCAAAGAGCTAGCCGCAGGCTGATCAATGTACAGCTTTGAGATTGCGGATAAAGCTGACATGGCTTGAATAGATTTTCAAAGAGTATTAGGACATGGCACCCGATTGCAAACTATACATCTTGTGATAGGTTCCTCCCAGAGCCAAGAGTTCCTCATGGGTTCCGCTCTCGATAATGCGCCCCTTATCCAAGACATAGATGCAGTTGGCGTCTTGGATGGTAGAAAGACGATGGGCGATGGCAATGGTTGTTCGACCCTGTCTCATCTTAGCCAGCGATGCTTGAACCAAACTTTCTGTTTCAGAGTCAATATTGGCTGTCGCTTCATCCAAAATCAGGATTTTAGGCTGGCTGGCAACTGTTCTAGCAAAGGCAAGAAGCTGGCGTTGACCAGTAGAAAAACTCGAACCACGCTCAGACACAGGGGAGTCGTAACCATGAGGAAGTTCTTGAATAAAGGAATCTGCATCCACAAAAGCAGCCGCAGTCTGAACCTGATCATCACTAAGATTTTGGTACATGGCGATATTGGACTTGATGGTACCATGATAGAGGAAGGGATCCTGAAAGACCAGACCGATGTTTTTTCTCAGTTCTTCCTGACTGAAATCCCTGATATCCACACCATCCAAGAGAACTCGCCCTGACTGGAATTCATAAAAACGCATGAGGACATTGATAATAGACGATTTCCCGGAACCTGTATGACCCACAAAAGCAATGGTTTCACCCTTGTTAACAGAGAAAGAAATATCATCCAGAATCTGATGTTTACCGTCATATGAGAAACACACATGTTCAAAACGGATATTGCCTTCTTGGATTTTGGCTTGCCCATCATTTTGAAGGGGCTCATAGGTCCTCTCATCAATCAAGGCAAAAACACGACCTGCAGAAACCATAGAAGTTTGAAGGGTTGAAAAGTTTTGCGTCACTTCAATCAAGGGGTCAAAGAGACGATTGATGTACTGGATAAAGGCATACATGGTTCCTGCCGTTATTCCCAGATAAAGTCCACGATAGCCAAAATAGGCCATCAAGACAGCATAACCTAAAAGTTTCAGCAAACTCATGGCGGGGCGTAAAAAGAGGGCATCCAAGGCTACAGAACGGTTGGCATAGACCAAGTGTTCTTGGTTAATCTCATCAAATTCTGACTGTAGGCGCTTCTCTTGATTAAAGGCCTGAATAATCCTGATGCCCTCGATGTTTTCAGCCAGCTTGCTATTGATATCTGACAAGAGACTTCTGGTTTTCTCAATGATTTTCACTGATTTTTTCCGATAGAGATTGACCAAAAGGAAAATCAAGGGGAGAAAGAGCAAGACCAGTGCTGTCAAACGAAAATCCAATACCAACATGGTATAAAGAGTTGTCAGAAAGATGAAAACTGCTGAGATAAAGCTAGATAAAATCCCCGAAAACATATCACTGATAGTCTCGGTGTCATTTGTCAAACGAGAGACGATAGAGCCTGCTGGCGTCTTGTCAAAATAAGACATGCCCAATTTCTCCATATTGGCAAAGGCATCCCGACGAATATCCCTAACAATACTGTAGGACACCCGTGCAAAGAGAAGATTACCGACATACTGAACTACAGTTTGTAGGATATAAAGGCCATAGTAGGCCAGCAAAACGGTCACAGCGAGTTGGTTGAGATTACTCAGATACTGGTCGATAAAGTGGGAAGCCACAAGGGGAATGACACTTTTAATGACCGTCGTCGCTAGGAGAAAACTGAGTGCCAAAAAGGTCAGGAGGCCGTAAGGCTTGAGATAGGACATCAAGCGCTTCAATACAGTCCATTGTTCTTTCTTATTCTGCATCTTCTTCTCCTTTCATTTCCAGCTGCTGAGACTGGTAGGTTTGGGCATACCAGCCATCCAAAGCTAGCAAGTCTTCGTGTGTGCCCTGTTCGATAATTTGACCATTTTGCAGGACTAAAATCAAATCTGCATGGACAACTGCACTCAGGCGATGAGCCGTAATAATGGTTGTCTTATCCTTTCGCGTCTCCTTGAGGTTGTCGATAATCGCATACTCTGTCTTGGCATCCACGGCCGACAAAGAATCATCCAAAATCAAGATATCAGGGTCTAAAATCATAGCCCGACTCATGGCCAGACGCTGCTTTTGACCACCAGAAAGACTGACTCCCTTTTCACCAATCAGCGTATCAAATCCCTGAGGCATGGCTACAATGTCTTGGTAAACTTGGGCTAGCTTAGTCGCTTCCTCGACCGCTGAAAGTGGTAAATCAGGATTCCCAAAGCGAATATTGTCTAAGATAGAGGTCGCAAAGAGAAACTGGTCCTGAGGGACGTAGCCCATAAGACTGCGAAGGTCTGTCAGACGATAGTCCCGAATATCGTAGCCATTTAGATAAATGGCTCCCTTATCCACATCGTACTCACGCAAGAGGAGCTTAATCAAGGACGTTTTTCCAGAGCCTGTTTGCCCGACCAATCCCAGAGTTTGCCCTTTTTCCAAACTAAAGTGAACATTTGTCAGTGTTTCCTCATTTTCAAATGCAAAACTATCAACGGCATACTGCAAGCGCCCGTTTTCAATTCCATCTAAAGGAAACTCAGGGTCCTGTACAGGTGATTCCTGAGACAAAAGTTCCTCAATTCGCTGGTAAGAAACCTTCCCTCGCTGGGTAATATTAAAGAGGAAGCCGATGGCCATGAGAGGCCAAACTAGCATATCCAAGTAGCTGATAAAGGTAACTAGATTCCCAACCGTGATTTGCCCTTTCTGAACCATCAAGTAGCCTACCAGGAGCGTTAAAACATAGGAGGAACCAACAAACAAGAGAACCATGGGGTCAAAGAGACTATCGTATTTCATGGTTTGCAGGTTCTTTTGGAAGGTCAATTCATTGACTGCCTGAAAGGACTTCAACTCATCCGTCTGATACCCGAAAGATTTGGTCACTTTGATACCCGATACCGACTCCTGCACCTTGTTATTGAGTTCAGAGAAAGCAGCCTGCGATTCACCAAAAGCCTTGTGGGTCTTTCTCCCTAGACGACTGGTCGCATAAGCCATAAAAGGCAAGGGAAGAATGGCAACTAGCGTCATCTGCCAAGAAATGCTAAAGAGCATGGTCAGTAAGGTCACCAGAGCCGTGATAGAGGCATCCACCGCAGACATGACTCCTCCACCTGCGAGACGGGTTAAGGCATTGATATCGTTGGTGGCATGCGCCATCAGGTCCCCCGTCCTATAGGTTTGATAAAAGGCTGGAGACATTTTTGTGAAATGCTCAAATAAGCGAGAGCGCATAATCTGTCCCAAACGGTAGGAAGTCCCAAGGATATACATACGCCAAACATAGCGCAGATAGTACATCCCAAAGGCTGCAAGAAGCAAGTAAAATAGGGCAAGAAGGAGGTCCTGCTGGGTTAATTGCCCCGATGTGATGGCATCAATGACCCTCCCCATAACCATTGGGGGAATGAGGTTGAGGACGGAAACCAAGACCAGAGCCACAATCCCGACTAAATAACGGCGTTTTTCTAACTTGAAAAACCACCAAAGTTTTTGAATAATGGACATAACATCCCTTTCTGATTGCAAATAGAAACCTGAGGCCAAGACCCCAGGTTTTTCTTATTCATAGGTTACGACTGTGACCGCACCCTTGTCATACTCAGCGATAAAGATATTGGCTACATTGTCATGTCCTTGTTTGCTGAGGTTATCAAGCAACCACTCTTCGTTACGACCAATCGACTCCAAAACATCGACTTGTATCACACCGTCAGTCACAACTGGATACTTAGGATTTTCATCTCCCATTTGGACCACGATGAGTTGGCCATTTTGCTCCTGCACAGCGCATTTGACCTGCTTCATCTGGAAAATCCCTTGGCTACGAAGCTTGAGGGCTACTTCCGCTGCAGACAAGCCAACTGAACGACAGGCTTCTGGGTCAATCTGCCCATTTTTGATAAGGAGAGTTGGTTTTCCATCAATCAAGCGTTTGACAAAGCGAACATTGTTATTGAGCCACTTGAGGGTCAAGACCAAAATCGTCCACATCATCAAAATCACTGCATACTGGAGAATGCTGATAGAACTATTGTAAATCACCCCACCGATGATACCACCGAGAACATAGTTCTGAATTTGGTCTGTCGCAGAGTTAGGTGCTAGGTTCCCCTTTCCTGTCACATTAATAACAAAAACAAGAGAGAAAAGACCCAAGGCCAGTTTGATTAAAATTTCCATATAATTGAGTGTCATTTGTTTACCTCCACCAATTCAATAGCGTCTGTTTGATGCAATTCTAATTTCTCTAAAAGATACTTGTCTGGTTGGCTCCCGTTCATGGCGCGGTAGAAATTTGGACCTACCTTGACAAGCGCTCCATCAGTGGCAGCTGAAGTATTAACGTAAACTTCTGATTTATCCACCCCCAAGTCTTTGGAAACAACCTCTATGAAATGAAGTGAGGTTTGAAATTGATTGTTAGAGGCTTGATTGGTCTGGTATTTTGAGATTGTTACCAAAAGCATGGCTACCAAGGTCAAGGCCAAAATCATGACCAATTCCCGAAACTTAGTCCCCTTTTTATCTCGATAAGCCTTAAAAGCAAAAAATCCTGTGATAGCTAGGAGCACAATCCCAAAGCCAATCATGATTCCATTTTGTTGACTGATTTGGCTAAGCACATAGTCATATGAGTAAAATTTCATTTATTTTCACTCCCTTTCATAAAATCATTCTTTATTATAAACGAAAGAGGGTGATTTTTCAAACCATACGTTGGGGAAATAGACCTTTTTTTGGTATAATAAAATCTATAATCTGAATGAAAAAGGTAACTTTATGAAACTTATCTCATGGAATATTGATTCCCTCAATGCAGCCCTAACTAGTGACTCAGCTCGTGCCAAATTGTCCCAAGAAGTCCTACAAACCTTGGTCGCTGAAAATGCTGATATCATTGCTATCCAAGAAACCAAGCTTTCTGCCAAAGGCCCTACAAAGAAACACTTGGAAATTTTAGAAGAACTCTTCCCAGGCTACGAAAACACGTGGCGCTCTTCCCAAGAACCTGCCCGTAAAGGCTATGCTGGAACCATGTTCCTTTATAAGAAAGAACTTACACCTACTGTCACTTTCCCAGAAATCGGTGCCCCTTCTACCATGGACTTGGAAGGTCGTATCATCACTCTAGAATTTGATAAATTTTTCGTGACCCAAGTTTACACTCCAAACGCTGGAGACGGCCTCAAACGCTTGGAAGAACGTCAAGTATGGGATGTCAAATATGCTGAGTATTTGGCTCAACTAGACAAAGAAAAACCAGTCCTTGCAACCGGTGACTACAATGTGGCCCACAATGAGATTGACCTTGCAAATCCTGCTAGCAACCGCCGTTCACCAGGATTTACCGACGAGGAGCGTGCTGGATTTACCAACCTTTTAGCAACTGGATTTACGGATACCTTCCGCCACATTCACGGCGATGTTCCAGAACGCTACACTTGGTGGGCACAGCGCAGCAAGACTTCTAAAATCAACAATACAGGCTGGAGAATCGACTACTGGCTGACAAGTAACCGCATCGCTGACAAGGTGACTAAGTCTGATATGATCGACTCAGGAGCTCGCCAAGACCACACACCCATTGTCTTGGAAATTGAACTTTAAGGAGGAATCCGATGGACTATCAGCCTGTCATTCCCGAATTTGTGGTATCTGACCTCGAACAGTCGCGCCACTTCTACTGCGACCTGATAGGATTCTCTGTCGAATACGAGCGTCCAGAGGAGAAATTTCTCTTCCTCTCGCTTGAAGACTGCCAACTTATGCTAGAAGAAGGCAGCGCAGAAGAATTAGCTCAGCTGACCTATCCTTTCGGGCGCGGTGTCAATATTTCCTTTGGCATTGCAGATGTTCCTCAGCTCCACCAAAAACTGCTGGAAGCTGACTATCCTATCCATCGTCCCCTGACAAAAAGAGAATTTCGAGTAGAAGATAGCTTTATATATCCTCATGAATTTGCAGTTTTGGATCCAGATGGCTATTTTTTAAGATTTAGCGAGTAGAATAATAAAGATTTGGAAAAAGTCTTTAAAGTTAGAAAAAGGCATATTGTCAAGTCTTGAAAAATCTTGATAATATGCCTTTTATGATGGAAAAACCTTCTAAATGTTAGCCAATAAGTTAATTTTTGCCCATTTTTATTATATTTGTTCGTTTTTCAAACCAAAACACTAACAAAACATTTGATTTCTAAAGTTATTTAGTGTAAAATAAAAACATTGGCTCAAGCCTATTTGAAATTGAATATCATTTTACTTGTTTATGTCGTGAATTGGCATGACGTTTCTACAAGGTGCCGGAACACCTAACAATAAGTAAGTCAGAAGTGAGGTATGGTCGTTTTTGCCATGCCTATTTTGGGGACTTACTTAGATATTAAGTAGGTCCTTTTTGAATATTTTTAATATTTCCCTTAATTAGTGCAGACGGGATCACTATAGAAACATTTAAACAACAAGTAAATTAGCTTTTAGACTTTAGGAGGTCTTATGAAATTATTAGAAGAGCGCATCCTCAAGGATGGGCATATCTTGGGTGATAACATCCTCAAGGTGGATTCCTTTTTAACCCACCAAGTTGACTTTAGCCTGATGAGAGAGATTGGTAAGGTTTTTGCGGAAAAATTCGCTTCTGCTGGCATTACCAAAGTCGTAACTATTGAAGCGTCGGGTATTGCCCCAGCCGTTTTTACAGCTGAAGCCTTAAACGTTCCCATGATTTTCGCTAAAAAAGCTAAAAACATTACTATGAACGAAGGTATCTTAACTGCCCAAGTCTACTCCTTTACCAAGCAGGTAACCAGCACCGTTTCTGTCGCTGGAAAATTCCTCTCACCAGAGGACAAGGTCTTGATTATCGACGATTTCCTTGCTAATGGCCAAGCTGCCAAAGGCTTGATTCAAATCATCGAACAGGCTGGAGCCACAGTCGAAGCTATCGGTATTGTGATTGAAAAATCTTTCCAAGATGGCCGTGATTTGCTTGAAAAAGCAGGCTACCCTGTTCTATCACTCGCTCGTTTGGATCGTTTTGAAAATGGTCAAGTCGTATTTAAGGAGGCAGATCTTTAATGCAAACTCAAGAAAAACATTCGCAAGCAGCCGTTCTTGGTTTGCAGCACTTACTAGCTATGTACTCAGGATCCATCCTGGTTCCCATCATGATTGCGACAGCCCTTGGCTATTCAACTGAGCAGTTAACCTACCTGATTTCCACAGATATCTTCATGTGTGGGGTAGCAACCTTCCTCCAACTCCAACTCAACAAATACTTTGGAATTGGATTACCAGTCGTTCTCGGAGTTGCCTTCCAATCAGTCGCTCCTTTGATTATGATTGGACAAAGCCGTGGTAGTGGTGCTATGTTTGGTGCCCTTATCGCATCAGGGATTTACGTTGTTCTTGTGTCAGGCATCTTCTCAAAAGTAGCTAATCTCTTCCCATCTATCGTAACAGGATCTGTTATTACCACGATTGGTTTAACCTTGATTCCTGTCGCTATTGGAAATATGGGAAATAACGTTCCAGAGCCAACTGGTCAAAGTCTCTTGCTTGCAGCTATTACTGTTCTGATTATCCTCTTGATTAACATCTTTACCAAAGGATTTATCAAGTCTATCTCTATTTTGATTGGTTTGGTTGTTGGAACTGCCATTGCTGCTAGCATGGGTTTGGTGGACTTCTCTCCTGTTGCGGCAGCACCACTTGTCCATGTCCCAACTCCACTCTACTTTGGGATGCCAACCTTTGAAATCTCATCTATTGTCATGATGTGTATCATCGCAACGGTGTCTATGGTTGAGTCTACTGGTGTTTATCTGGCCTTGTCTGATATCACAAAAGATCCAATCGACAGCACGCGCCTTCGCAACGGTTACCGCGCAGAAGGTTTGGCCGTACTTCTCGGAGGAATCTTTAACACCTTCCCTTACACAGGATTTTCACAAAACGTTGGTTTGGTTAAATTATCAGGTATCAAGACTCGCCTGCCAATCTACTACGCGGCTGGTTTCCTGGTTCTTCTTGGACTCCTTCCTAAGTTTGGTGCCCTTGCCCAAATCATTCCGAGTCCTGTCCTCGGTGGTGCCATGCTGGTGATGTTTGGTTTTGTATCTATTCAAGGGATGCAAATCCTCGCCCGTGTTGACTTTGCTAACAATGAACACAACTTCCTTATCGCAGCAGTCTCAATCGCTGCAGGTGTCGGACTCAACAACAGTAATCTCTTCATCAGCATGCCGACAGCCTTCCAAATGTTCTTCTCAAACGGAATCGTCGTAGCCAGCCTACTTGCTATTGTCCTAAATGCCGTATTAAATCATAAAAAGAAATAAGAAAAAGAGGTGTGAGCCTCTTTTTTGTGTAGCTAATGAGCAATCATTATAAAAATAAATTAGCTAAAAATCCTTCTCTTAACATCTCTAAATTAAATACATTCGTAATATGACTAAATGCTTCTGCTAATGGTAAGTGTGCTGTTTTCCATCCTTGACCATCAGTAACCCAAACAAATTCAACATCGTCATCTGAAGTAATAACAAATTGACTGAGTTCAGTAAACTCTCCAGCAACCGCTTTTAATTTACTTCCTCCTCCGCCATAGTAATTCGTTTCAATCAACCAAACCTTATGTTTTTCTCGGGAATAAACTGCAACATCAAATCTTCTTTCAGACTTATCGACAGGTACTTTAATCCCCCACTTATCTTTAATATATTGGGCTGTAGCTTGAGCTTTCCAATCCAATTTTTGTTCCTGAGAAATCTTTGCTACGTGTCTCTCTAAAATTCCCTCCATGGTTGTCCCACTTCGGTTTTTTCGTGCATTGCTATCTAATCCAGTCTCCACTCCATAAACATAATCAACTAATGAACGATTAGCATGTTGTTGTAAAAACTTTAATAAACCAGATTTCTCAATAAATTTGATGTAATCATCAATTCTGCTAGTGTCTATCGTTTTGAAATCCAATTGCTCAAAAGACATATTATCGTCATTATCTATTGTCAGAATATCTAAAACATTATCACGACTTGCAATCAGACTAGGAATTGCTTTTAACAAATTAGGTTGTTTAGTGAACAAGTCAAGAGCTTCTATATAAATATCATCTTTACCAATTAAGTAGTTTAAAGTGTTCAACTCTAGTTCATACTTCTTTGTCTCACGATCAACTTTCTCCCAATTTACATAGTATTCAGGAGTTCTGTTGGTAATTGAGAGAGTATTTAAAAAATTTTGTAATTTATCTTCTGATGATGAAGAAATGTAAGTATTAAAATCCATAATTCACCTTGTAATTAAAATAAACCAAAAAATGTCATGTCGTATTCATCAAGCATTATTTTGATGCCATCGCCTCGTAACATTTCAAAAGTATCACGATATTTATCTTGACCAAAAAAACTTTTATTTCCAACAAATATGAATTGCACAGAAAATGGTTCACCCTCTTGCACACTATCTAACAAACGTTGATAAATACGTCTTTTATTGCCAAAGCCCAGTAGTTTTTCATCAACACTTCCTTCGCTTTCCTGCCATTTTTTCTCAACTATATAAACTGTATGATTTTCAAAATTTATAAATACTTCATCTGGTTTCCATTGTTTAGAATTGGTATTCTTAATCCCCAATTCTTTCAAAAAATCATAAAATCTATATTGAGGCATAATTTTACCAATGATTTCTTCTTCCCCAACTCTAAAAACTTCAAAGCCTTTTGTTGCTTTTCTATCTTTGAAATCTATTTCTTTAACTTCATATCCTGGAAGGGAATCTACTAATTCCGAAAAATCAGTATCTCTTTCAAATTTCAAACCATTAGTGGTCGTTTTGGCTCCTCCTCCATGTTTATTTGGTTTTCTAGCCATAGTTTTCCTCCTCTAATCTTCTTCTAGCTATCTTCAAATATTCTTTTTCAGCATCGATACCTATAAATCTTCTACCTAATCGCTTCGCAACAACACCCGTAGTGCCACTACCAACAAATGGATCTAAAATATAGTCCCCTTCTTTAGTAGAAGCCAAAATTATACGTTCCAATAAATATTCTGGTTTTTGTGTTGGATGCTTGCCAGCCCATTTCTCAGCTTTTTTCGTCAAAGCACCTGTCCAAACATCTTTCATTTGCTTTCCATCATTTAGCTCTTTCATCAAATCGTAATTGTAATAATGACGAGCTTTTTTATCATTTTTTCTTGCCCATAAAATAGTTTCAGTAGAATGAGTGAAATAACGACAGGATAAATTAGGTGCAGGGTTTGTTTTCTGCCAAGTAATGTTATTTAGAATTTTAAAACCTTCTTGCTCTAATGCCATTCCAACTGAGTAAATATTATGCAAACTCCCTGAAATCCAAATAGTCCCATTAGGCTTCAAAACTTCTTTTGCTAAACGAATCCATTTACGATTGAATTCGTGCTTTTCCTCAAAGGAAGAAATCTTATCCCAGTCACCTTTATCTACAGATACAACCTGTCCCCCAGAATTTGATATACCACCGTTACTCAAAAAATATGGAGGATCAGCAAAGATCATGTCCATGCTTTCTGGTTTCATTTTCGATAATAACTTAAACGTATCTGCATGAACAAGAATCATTTTATCTTTGTTATAGTATGGTTTTGTCATTAAAACACCTCCATACTTATATTCGTTATTTTTCATAATTTGTGACTATAATTTCAGAAATTCTTCCTCGACTCGAAGATTTTGCTCCATTAGTTCGGGTAGCTTCAACATAATGGATATTAAAATCTTGATACAACTCCTCTACCAAAAAACTAGAGGAGTTTGATAACATAACATAAGCCCCTGTATCACTCAATTTCTTAAAGGTATCTCTTAATCTTACTTGATCATCATAAGAAAACCCCTCATGAGTGTAGGAAGTAAAGGCACTTGTCTCTGACAATGGAATATACGGGGGATCAAAATATACAAAATCCCCTGGTTGAACATCCAAAACAGCCTTTTCAAAATCTCCTTTTTTAATTTCTATTTGATTATTATTCAGATAAGTTGAAATAGCAGATACTAAATTCTCATCAACAATTTTAGGATTTTTATAACGACCATAAGGTACATTAAACTGATTCTTAGAATTCACACGATATAAACCATTAAAGTCTACTCTCAACATATAGAGAATACGTGCTGCCCTTTGTACTTCAGACATCATATCTATTCTTTCATCACGATCAACAGAACGTAAATCTAAATAATATTCTTTTGAATTATATTCCTGATGAACTTTCAAAATTTCAATCAATTCTTGAGGATTATCCTTAATTTGTTGATAGCAATTTATCAGTTCAGCATTAAAATCATTGATAACTGCATCTTTAGGAGCTAAATCAAAAAATAAAGCTCCGCCTCCAACAAAAGGTTCAAAATACCGGTTATATTTTTTAGGCATTAATTCTCTAATAACAGGCAATAATTGTCTTTTACCTCCTGTCCATTTCGTGAACGGTTGTAAAGCAACTTCCTTCATTTCTTTTATCTTCATGCTTTTAATTATACCATAGAAATTAAAACACAACTCTTGTATTTTCTACCACATTACTAAATTTTCTATTTTAGAATTAAATCATATCAATACCAAAAAATGAGTAAAGCAAATTTTATAAATTCCAAAATCCACCTCACTCTATTAAATTACTCTTTATATCCTTACCTGTCTGTCTTCTGACCGTTGGCCTGTGACAAACATGGTAAAGGTTGCCTTGCAGACATTTCTGCCTTCTTGATTGGTGATATCGACATCCACTACACAGGTTGTGCGACCTTGATGGACACATTCTCCTTTAATGGTCAGCACATCGTCGAGTTTTTCTGCCTTGAGGTAGTTGATAGAAGATTGGAGTGTCACTCCATCAAGTCCCAGAGATATGACCACCAAACCACTAATCTGGTCGCAAAGGGTAAAGAGATAGCCACCATGGGCATTACCATAGTAGTTGAGCGACGAATCCACTACTTTTGTCGTCACCACAACGTGGCCATCTCTCATTTGTTCAATTTCGTAATTTTCAAAAGCAGATATAGCGTCAAAATGAAAATCTTTCATGGTTTCCTCCTGATATTTCAAACGACACTATGATACTACTTTTTATAGGACTGTGCAAGGAGAAAGCTCCTAGTCTGGTAAAATTCCGACCTGTTCCACAAAGCGCATAAAGGCTGCCTGTCCTTGTTTCGTCTGCTTGTAGACTCCTGCATCCTCAAGTACACGTGCAAAGATAGCACCCACAGAGTCCTTGACGATTTCAAGGGCTTTTTCTTTATCTGTTATGTCTGGATATTGGGCTCTAAGTTGGTCTGCCCATTCCTGATGATAATCGGCAACTGTATCAGCTTCTCCCACGAGATAGCTAGCGACTTGCTCCACTTCTTCTTTCAGACGTGGTGGCAAGATTGCCAAGCCCATGACCTCAATCAAGCCGATATTTTCCTTCTTGATATGTTGGACATCCTTGTGGGGATGATAGATGCCATCAGGATGTTCTGGTGATGTTTGATTATCTCGTAAAACCAAGTCCAACTCAAACTGACCGTCGCGCTTACGCGCAATAGGTGTGATGGTGTGATGCGGTGTCCCGTCTGTCTCTGCCAAAATCTGCACACTAGGATCTGAATACTGACGCCATTCCTGCAAAATCTTGTCAGCTAAGTTGATCAAATCCTCTTTGAAATCCGAAGTCAAACGCAACACTGACATTGGCCACTTGACAATCCCAGCCTTAACCTGCTCAAAATCAGCAAATTGAAAGGTCTTTTGCAAGGGAGCCAATTCCATAGGAAATACATGACGTCCTCCCTGATAGTGGTCATGAGTTAGAATAGAGCCCCCCACAATCGGCAAGTCAGCATTAGATCCAGCAAAATATCCTGGAAACTGCTCTACGATAGCCAGCAGGCGTTCAAAGCTCTGACGACTAATGGCCATGGGACGATGCTGGCCATCTAAGAAAATACAGTGCTCATTAAAGTAGGCATAAGGCGAATACTGGAAGCCCCACTCCTGACCAGCCATTTCAAAACGGATAATCCGGTGATTGCAGCGAGCTGGGTGGTTAACTCGACCATGGTAGCCCTCATTCTCTAGACAAAGCTGACACTGGGGATAATTGATAGCTTGCACCAACTTGGCAGCTGCAATCTCTTTGGGATCCTTTTCAGGCTTAGAGAGATTGATGGTAATTTCAAGTTCTCCGTAATCAGATGGAACACGATAAGCAATATTCTTAGCAATGGCCTTGAGTTTGATGTAGTCATTCTTCTGACTGAGTTGGTAAAAATCCGCTATCGCTTGCTCAGGAGAGTGGACATAGGTTTCCCAGAAATCACGATTGACCTGACTCGGACAAGGAGTCACCAAGTCCATCAGTTCAGCACCGAGGATTTCACGCGCAGTTTGACTATCCTCAATCGTCTCTAATCGAACGGCTTCCTCAACCAGCTGGTCCTTGAGGTCAATCACTTTATCCAGATCCGTCTCAACTTCCAAAACACCGTCTCCCACTCGTGCCAAGACACGATTGGTCAGGTAGATTCGATCCATTTCCTCAAATGAACTTTCAGAAATGACATGTGTTACAAATGTATCTACTAAGGTCACCATAAAGCCTCCTTTTGACTAGTCAAGGACGCGAGTGCCACCTGCAACTTCAGCGATATAGAAACTTGGAGCGTAGCCAACTACTTCCTCGTAGTGTTTGCCTACAGCTTCCTTAAAGTCATCAACAGCATCTTTTTGCACCAAGGCAATGGCACAGCCACCAAAACCTGCCCCTGTCATACGAGCACCGAGAACACCTTCTTGAGCCCAAGCTGTGTGAACAAGGGTATCCAATTCCAAGCCAGTTACTTCATAATCATGCTCCAGAGAAACGTGAGATGCATTCATCAAGCGACCAAATGTTTCCAAATCTCCTGCTTGAAGGGCTGCTTGAGCTTTAAGGGTACGTTGGTTTTCAAGCACAGCATGACGAGCACGTTTCAAACGATTTTCATCTTTAATCAGATAGCTATATTGGTCAAAGGCCCACTCATCCAATTCACCCAAGGTTTGAATATCCAAGGCAATTTGCAGTTCTTCCACTGCTTTCTCACACTCAGCACGGCGTTCATTGTATTTAGAGTCTGCTAGTTCACGACGTTTATTGGTGTTCATGATGACAACAACATTGTCTTTCAAATCAAGCGGCACCAAGTCATACTCCAAGGTGTTGGTATCTAGGTAAATAGCACGTTGATCTGCCCCCATACCGATGGCAAACTGGTCCATGATACCAGAGTTGACTCCGATAAAGTTGTTCTCTGTTTGTTTTCCGATTTTAACCAAATCCAAACGGTCTAGTTTTAAATCAAAGAGATGCTCTGCCACGACCCCTGTCAAGAGTTCCAAGGATGCTGAAGAAGATAAACCAGCACCATTTGGGATATTCCCATAAACATAAAAATCAAAACCTTTGTCAATCACGTGCCCAGCTTCTTGCAAGAAATGAAGAACCCCTTTTGGATAGTTGGTCCAGTTGTGCTCTTTTTCAAATTTGAGGTCAGCAAGAGGCACTTCGATGATACCCTTGTCCTCAAAGTTGGCTGAGTAGAAACGCAAGACTTGGTCGTCACGCTTGCGAGCTGCACCATAAGTTCCCAAGGAAATAGCAGCCGGAAAAACGTGCCCACCGTTGTAGTCTGTGTGTTCACCAATCAGATTGATACGACCTGGTGAAAAGAAGGTTTGGTCTGCTTCTTGACCAAAAACAGCAAGAAAGTCTTTACGAAGTGCTTCAGCAGTAAGATGTTGTGTCATATGAATTCTCCTTTGACTGTTCGTTAAGTCACCTTAACGTGTAATCGTTTTCTTCTATTGTATCCAAGGGATTTCCCAAGGTCAATCATTTTTACTAAAATTTTACTAAACTATCAGTAAAAAGCAGAAAAATATGATATACTAACCTTAAAGAAGGAGGATTTATGGCTACTTTAAAAGACATTGCACAGCTAGCCTCTGTCTCTATCGCGACCGTATCCCGCGTCCTCAATCGCGACCAGAGCCTATCTGTTACAGAAGAAACCAGACACCGTATTTTAACTGTTGCTGAAGAGTTGGGCTACACTAAGCACCTCAAGACAGGCGAGTCCCACAAGCCCAAGCAAAAGATTGCCATTATCCAATGGGTCAGCGAACAAGGGGAACTGGACGACCTCTACTACTACCAGATTCGCCTAGGCATAGAAAAAAGAGCCCAAGAGTTGGACTATGATATCTTGCGCTATTTTAATGACCATCCTTTTACATTAAGCGAGGAAGTGATTGGGATTCTCTGCATCGGAAAGTTTAGCCGAGCTCAGATTTCTGCCTTTGAAGAATACCAAAAGCCTCTTGTCTTTCTAGACAGTGATACTCTTTCGCTAGGACATACCTGCATTATCACGGACTTTTACACTGCCATGAAACAGGTTGTCGATTATTTCCTCAGTCAAGGGTTGAATCGCATTGGGATTCTAACAGGTCTTGAAGAAACAACTGACCAAGAAGAAATCATTGAGGATAAGCGGCTGGAAAATTTCAGAAACTACAGTCAAACAAAAGAAATCTATCATGATGAACTGGTCTTTCAAGGAAGCTTTACTGCCCAGTCTGGCTATGACTTGATGAAGGAGGCTATTCAGAGTTTGGGAGACCAACTCCCGCCAGCATTTTTTGCAGCTAGCGATAGTTTAGCCATCGGTGCCCTCCGTGCCCTCCAAGAAGCTGGAATCAGCCTGCCAGACCGCGTCAGTCTTATTTCCTTTAACGACACCAGTCTGACCAAACAGGTCTATCCTCCCCTCTCCAGCATCACCGTCTATACCGAAGAAATGGGCCGAGCAGGTATGGATATTCTTAACAAGGAAGTACTCCACGGTCGCAAAATCCCTAGCCTGACTATGCTGGGAACCAGACTGGCTCTGAGAGAGAGTACAAGGAATGAATAGGATAACAAAACGACCTCTAGCGAGGTCGCTTTTCTAATGATGATGCCCATGCTTCTGCTCTAATTCTCTCACCCTCCGCTTATGTTGCGCATGATTGCTTTGACTGCTATCTACTTCAATAGTGATATTCTGCACGCCTCTTTCTTCTAAACATTGACGCACCACTTCTTTGGTTTCCATCATCTGTTCCCAGTCCTTGATACAAATGTGAACAATAGCATTATTCTCTAGACCATCCATGGACCAAATGCTAAGTTGATTGACACTGTTGACATTGGGTAGAGCCTCTAAATCCTTCTCCAAATCACTTGTCTCGACTCCTTCTGGCACAGCATCTAGGAAAATTTTCAGTGCGCTCCAAAAGCGAGGAATGGCTTTCGACAGAATAAAGATAGAAATAACTAGTGATAAAAGCGGATCGAGGATATACCAGTCCGTAAATCGAAGAATAATCGCCATTAGAATGACGGCCAACCAACCAAGAGTGTCTTCCAAAAAATGCAGGCTAAGAATTGACTCGTTCTTTGTTTTCCCCTTACGAACTACCAGACTTGCTAGCACATTAATGGCTACTGCAATGATTCCCAGCCAGAGGATGCCTTCCTCATTGACGGGTTGCGGGTGAACAATCTTTGTGACATTTTCCAAGATCACTAGGACAGACCCTATCATAAGAATCACAGCCGTTAGCATGGCTCCTAAAAGACTAAAACGTTTGTAACCCAAGGTGTACTGTCTATCTTCTTCACGGTTTGAAATTGTTTCTAAAAGGGCTGAGATGCCAATGGCTATAGCATCTCCCAAGTCATGAACGGAATCAGCAAGAACTGCACTCGAACCAAAGATTCCTCCTGCGATAAACTCAACAATCGCATAGCTTAAATTTAAGAAAAAAGCTAACCAGATAGATGTTTTAGAACTCATTTCTCTCCCTCCTTTGGTATAATGGGTATATACATACTTCTTTCATTTGTATTATCTAATAAAATTCAAAGAAAGGATAGAAGCAAACTGTCAGCCATGTTCAGTTCTGAACAGTTTGTCTCAAGTGTCTACATGCCAAAAAGAGACCGTCGAGTCAGCAAGACGAAAAAAGCCATCTATCAAGCTTTTTTACAACTTTTGAACGACAAAGGCTATGATGCCACTACTGTTCAGGATATCATTGACCTAGCAGATGTTGGGCGTTCTACTTTTTACTGTCACTATGAAAGCAAGGAACTCCTTTTAGATGAGCTCTGTCGCTACCTCTTTCATCATCTCTTTGAAAGGGAAGGACACTTTACTACCGAGGACTACCTCGCACATATCTTTTTACATTTTCAGAAAAACCAGGACCATGTTACCAGTCTGCTATTTTCCAAAAATGACTACTTCCTCCGTCAACTCCATAAAGAGCTAGAACACCATGTCTATCCCATGTTGGCTGATGAGTTAAAAGAAGCCCACACTAATCTGCCTACTTCTTACCTCCAACACTTGGTCGTGTCCAACTTTATCGAGACATTGACCTGGTGGCTCAAAAAAGGACAAGACTTTACATACCAGGAAGTTGTCCAGTTTTATCTAGACCTTCTCATTCCTAAAAATTGAATACAGAGTAGAGCTCAGTTGCCTTATTTCTAGGCTACTGAGTTTTCATCTTTTCAACAATCAAAAAAGCCCAGACAACATTGTCTGAGCATTCTTCTATATAGTCGTTTAACCAAGTTGAGTTTAGCTTTTCAAGCTATTTTTTCAACAAACCTTGTTCTTGTAGAAATTCCTTGGCTACTTGTTCTGCTGACTTGCCTTCAACACCGACTTGGTAGTTGAGCTGGCTCATCTGGCTTTCAGTAATTTTACCAGCCAGTTTATTGAGAACTGTTTCCAACTCTGGATGTTTCTTGAGAAGAGCTTCTTTCATCAGTGGAGCTCCTTGATAAGGTGGGAAGAGTTGCTTGTCATCTTCCAAGACTTGCAAATCATAACGCGCCAATTCCGCATCAGTCGAATAGGCGTCCGTGATTTGAATATCACCTGACTGAATAGCCTGATAGCGAAGGGCTGGTTCCATGGTAGCTACATTGAGATTGAGACCATACATTGATTGCAAGCCCTTATTTCCATCTTCACGGTCATTAAACTCAAGTGTAAAACCTGCTTTCAACTGCCCTTCAACTTTTCTCAAGTCCGAAATGGTCTTCAAGCCATATTCTTGAGCAATCTTTTTTGGAACGGCTACAGCGTAGGTATTTTGATAAGACATAGGTTTGAGATAGGCTAGATGATCCTGTTTGGCAATGCCATCACGCGCTACCTGATAAACCTGCTCTGGCTCATGACCTACTTTAGGTGATGGCTGAAGTAAACTTTCAGTCACCGTTCCTGTAAATTCTGGATAGATGTCAATATCGCCTTTTTTCAGAGCTTCATAAAGGAAGCTTGTTTTCCCAAAATTCGGTTTAACAGTCACAGTCATACTGGTATTTTCCTCAATGAGGAGTTTATACATATTGGCCAAAATTTCTGGTTCTGGACCCAATTTTCCAGCAATAACCAAGTTTTCTTTCTCTTTTTGAGCTAAGAGAGCTGGACTATAAGACAGACCGAGTAATATTGTCACCAAGGCAAAACCTGAAAAAATCGTCCGCAATTTTGCTTTTTCCATCACTTTTAGCAGGAAGTTAAAGGCAATGGCAAGCACTGCAGAAGAAAGGGCCCCAATCAAAATCAGACTGGCATTATTACGGTCAATTCCCAAAAGGATAAAGGAACCCAGTCCCCCTGCACCAATCAAGGCCGCCAAGGTTGCCGTACCGATAATCAAGACCGCTGCCGTCCGAATCCCAGACATCATAACAGGCATAGCAAGTGGAATTTCAAACTTCTTGAGACGCTCCCACCTAGTCATCCCAAAGGCAATCCCAGCCTCTTGTAGACTTGGATCAATTCCCTTGAGTCCAGTGATGGTATTTTGTAAAATCGGAAAGATCGCATAAATCACTAGAGCTGTCAAAGCCGGCAAGGTTCCAATTCCCATCAAGGGAATAAAGAGCCCTAACAAGGCCAGAGACGGGATGGTCTGGAAAATCCCTGCAATCTGTAAGACCCAATCCGCTAACTTCTCATGATATCGAAGATAAACAGCCAAGGGAATCGCTATAAAGATGGCCAGCAACAAGGTCAAAAGTGACAACTGCAAATGTTGAGATAGAGCTGTCAACCAATCACTAAAACGATCCTGAAAAGTTGCAATTAAATTAGTCATGTACACTACCTCCAAACAAGTCTGCTACAAAATCTGTTGCAGGAGCTTTTAAAATCGTCTCGGGATTCGCCACCTGACGAATCTCTCCATCCTGCAAGACAGCAATACGGTCCGCCAATTTCAGAGCTTCATCCGTATCATGGGTTACAAAAATCGTTGTCATCCCAAATTCTTTATGCAATTCTTTCGTCAGAATCTGCAACTGTTTTCTCGAAATAGCATCAAGAGCCGAAAAAGGTTCATCCATGAGGAGAATCTTAGGCTGACCAATCATAGCCCGTACAATTCCAACACGCTGTTGCTCCCCACCAGATAGTTCACTAGGTAAACGATGCCCATACTCAGCTACTGGCAAGCCAACCTTGGCCAAAAGCTCTTCTGTTTTCTGAGCAATTTTTTCCTTAGTCCAGCCCTTCATCTCAGGAATCAGGGCAATATTTTCAGCAACCGTTAGATTTGGAAAGAGAGCAATGGCCTGTAAAACATAACCAGTAGAAAGACGAAGTTCACGCTCATCATAGTCTTTGATACGCTTGCCATCCATATAAATATTTCCATCAGTCGGTTCCAAGAGGCGGTTGACCATCTTGATCATGGTCGTCTTACCTGATCCAGATGGACCAACTAAAACCATAAACTCGCCATTCTCAATCCGTAAATTAACATCTCTCAAGACATCTTTTTCTGTGTAGCGTAGCGCCACATTTTTGTATTCAATCATTCTGTATCCTCAATTTAAAACTTCCCTCTATTGGTCAAGTCTTCTACCTTAGGCATGACTTCCTTATTATCCCAATGTTCCACAATTTTCCCGTTTTCTAGACGGAAGATGTCATACTGGGCATAGGCAACTCCACCAATCTGAGTCTGACCATAGCTAACCACATAGTTTCCTTGTCCTAAGAGTTGGAAAACAAAGTCAAAAGTGGTCTTTACTTATAAACAGCTAATTTGCTCCATTTTAAACCTCATTTTCCTTCTCTTTCAGATTAGCCAAAATTCTTTCTTGAAAGGCTTCAAATTGCCGAATTTCTTCCTCTGAAAATCCTTTGTAAAAGATCGTATCCAATTTCTGACTGACACGATGCCCCACTTCTTTCTGAGACTGCCCCAACTCTGTTAAAACCAAATACTTCTTACGCTTATCTTCTCCACATGGACTAATAGTTACAAGATTTTGTTCCTCTAGCTTTTTTATCATCGTCGTCAGCGTATTATTAGCAAGTCCAGTCGCAAGCGCAATGTCTGTCGCAGTTGCACAGCCAGTTTCACTATTCCATAAAACCGCTAAAATCTTCCCCTGTTCACTCCGATAAAGAGCTTCAGGGTCTTGGCTCAGTAACTTTTGAAAAATCCGCCCATTCAACAAACGAATATGATGGGCTACCAAATGACTATCTTTCATAACACCTCCAATTTATTTCGATATCGAAATGAATAAAATAATTGTAACACTCATTATTCCAACTGTCAACTATTTCGATTTAGAAATAATTTCCCCCAGTAAAAAATCTCCTACCCAAGATAGAAGATTTTAATCTTATAAACTTAATCCGTCATGTCCGATACCAATGTTCGATGCTCCAACGGAATACTGCACATAACTAGCAAGAAAATGAAACCTGACTGAATCCAGAAGAGAGCCAAGTCAAAGATTCCGTGTACAGCAACCACTGTAAGGAAAGACAGATAAAGACCGATAATCGGGCGTTTCCCCGACTCCTGACTCATATCCATCATCAAGCGAACAGGAGCAACAGAAGACAAAACTAATAAAATAGTCCCTACAATTCCGTAACTCAGAATCGTATCAATATAAAGACTGTGAGCATGCTCATGATAAGGAGCATGTATACGAGGATACGAGTGCATGTAGGTCAATGGCCCCTCACCCCAAAAAGGATTTTGCTTAAACAAGGCCATCCCAGCATCCCAGATAGAAATTCGTTCTTCCATAGAAGAGTCTAAAGTCCCCATCCGAACTCCCAAATCACTGGAAAAGAGGAAGCTCAAGCCAATCGCAAAGACCCCAATACTAAGCCAAAAGGCCTTCCAGTTTTTAATGGTCGTAAAGAGATAGATAATGGCTCCAGCGATAATAGCAGGAAAGGCAGTTCGATTTTGAGTAAAGTTCAAACCAAAGAGATTCACAAAGCCTGCAATCACACAGAATACTTTCAACCAATTCAACTTGGTCGTTGTAAACAGATAGAAGGCAATCATGATACAGAAACAACAAATAATTCCATAATAATTAGGATTAAAGAAGGTCACTTCTGCACGATTCTGATGCCATACCTGCATATTGGGTGAAAGAAAAGCATAGTTGAATTTCTTCACAATTTGGAAATGCTCTAAACTCGCAAAAGCAGCTGATAATACGCTACCAAACAAGACGAGCTGCAAAATCAAGCGAAAGAATTTATGCGATAAAATCGACTGATAGTGCAAAAAGAAAACAGTAAATAGAAAAATTCCTACTGAAGCCACAACTCCCATCCAATTTTGTGCAAAAACGGATATAACAGTACTATAGCCAAGAAAAAGAAGCAGCATCGGATGCTCCCCCATTTTCTGAAGAATACTTTTCATATCTCCTGTAAAAATCAAACTGATAATATATAAACAGAATACAACTACAAAAAGATAAAAGGGTAAAAAGATACTCAGGATAATTCCCAATAAAATCAGCTCTTTACTAGACAACCCTTTCAGCTTTTCAATAAAGCCTATTGATTTCAAAATGAATCCTTTCTCTCCAAATCAATTGATTCAGATAATAGTAAGCTACCCTATATTGTACCACTTTTTTAGCAATTTGAAAACAAAGGAAACGCTTCCTAGTTAAAAAAGGAGCAAAAATACTGAGATTTCACACCTCAAGCTTAATGACTACATTTACTCTAAGAAAATCATACCGTAAATACTAGGCATATGTTAAAATAGTAGTAATTAAGCAACTAGCCAAACTAGATTCAAATCAGATACTATTCCTAAAGAAAGGAAACACTATGAAATCTTACCAAGCTGTCTACCAAATTCTAGCTAAAGATGCCAACTATATCAGCGGAGAAAAAATCGCAGAAGAACTATCCCTCAGCCGAACATCAATTTGGAAAGCCATCAGGCGGCTAGAACAAGAAGGCATTGAAATTGATAGTATCAAAAACAAAGGCTATAAACTGGTGAGTGGAGACCTTATTCTTCCAGAGATTCTAGAAGAAAACCTTCCAATTAAAGTCAGTTTTAAACCCGAAACAAGATCAACACAACTCGATGCAAAAGAAGCAATTGATTTAGGAAATGAAGCAAACACCCTCTATCTAGCTTCCTATCAAACAGCAGGACGAGGCCGTTTTCAACGCTCCTTCTACTCCCCACAAGGTGGCATTTATATGACCCTCCATCTCAAACCAAATCTCCCTTACGACAAATTACCATCCTACACACTACTTGTAGCAGGAGCTATCTACAAAGCCATTAAGAACCTAACTTTAATAGATATCGACATAAAATGGGTCAATGATATCTACCTCAAAAATCAAAAAATTGGAGGAATCCTCACTGAAGCAATGACCTCTGTGGAAACTAGCTTAGTCACAGATATCATTATTGGAGTAGGAATCAACTTCACTATTAATGATTTCCCACAAGAATTAAAAGAAAAAGCTGCTAGTTTATTTAAAACACCAGCACCTATTACCAGAAATGAATTAATCATAGAAATCTGGCGCACTTTCTTCGAAACACCAGCAGAAGAACTATTATACCTATACAAAAAACAGTCATTCGTTCTAGGAAAAGAAGTTACTTTCACACTAAATCAAAAAGACTACAAGGGACTTGCTAAAGATATCTCTGAAAGTGGAAAGCTTCTAGTTCAATGTGATAACGGAAAAGAAATCTGGCTCAATAGCGGAGAAATATCACTCAAGAGTTGGAAGTAATAATAAACTAGCACAACCATAAAATCGACAATATATAAAGATTTTAGCTTTTCTGCAGCCCACTACAGTTGACAAAGAGCGCAAAAAACTTCAGATAAGTAATCCAATTAAGTTTTACAAATCTGAAGTTTTTATTCTACAATTCTTAAAAATACAAAAAAAGAGTTATAAACTCTCAATAAAACGGAGAATAAGGGATTCGAACCCTTGCGCCAGTTACCCGACCTAACGATTTAGCAAACCGTCCTCTTCAGCCTCTTGAGTAATTCTCCTATTAATGGGCACGAGTGGACTCGAACCACCGACCTCACGCTTATCAGGCGTGCGCTCTAACCACCTGAGCTACGCGCCCAAGTTAAAAACTTGGTAATTGAACAAAGTTCAAAGCGGGTGACGAGAATCGAACTCGCGACAACAGCTTGGAAGGCTGTAGTTTTACCACTAAACTACACCCGCATACATACTATTAATAAAATGGCGCGAGACGGAATCGAACCGCCGACACATGGAGCTTCAATCCATTGCTCTACCAACTGAGCTACCGAGCCTTATTGCGGGAGCAGGATTTGAACCTACGACCTTCGGGTTATGAGCCCGACGAGCTACCGAGCTGCTCCATCCCGCGCTAATACAAAAGGAGGATGTGGGATTCGAACCCACGCACGCTTTTACACGCCTGACGGTTTTCAAGACCGTTCCCTTCAGCCGGACTTGGGTAATCCTCCATACTATTCAAATGGACCTTGTAGGACTTGAACCTACGACCACTCGGTTATGAGCCGAGAGCTCTAACCAGCTGAGCTAAAGGTCCAACAAGATCATTATAGCGGCGAAGGGGATCGAACCCCCGACCTCCCGGGTATGAACCGGACGCTCTAGCCAGCTGAGCTACACCGCCATGTATCGGGAAGACAGGATTCGAACCTGCGACACCTTGGTCCCAAACCAAGTACTCTACCAAGCTGAGCTACTTCCCGAGTTAAATAGAAAAATGCACCCTAGAGGAGTCGAACCTCTAACCGCCTGATTCGTAGTCAGGTACTCTATCCAGTTGAGCTAAGGGTGCTCATTATATTATGCCGAGGACCGGAATCGAACCGGTACGATCGTTACCAATCGCAGGATTTTAAGTCCTGTGCGTCTGCCAGTTCCGCCACCCCGGCCTCTCTAAGCGAACGACGGGATTCGAACCCGCGACCCCCACCTTGGCAAGGTGGTGTTCTACCACTGAACTACGTTCGCACTGTTTTCTTCTATCTAAAAATGCCGGCTACATGACTTGAACACGCGACCCTCTGATTACAAATCAGATGCTCTACCAACTGAGCTAAGCCGGCTCATTTATTATATCTTAATGCGGGTTAAGGGACTTGAACCCCCACGCCGTTAAGCGCCAGATCCTAAATCTGGTGCGTCTGCCAATTCCGCCAAACCCGCATATATGACCCGTACTGGGCTCGAACCAGTGACCCATTGATTAAAAGTCAATTGCTCTACCAACTGAGCTAACGAGTCTAAAATAACTTACGTTATTCTAACGGTCCCGACGGGAATCGAACCCGCGATCTTCGCCGTGACAGGGCGACGTGATAACCGCTACACTACGGGACCTATGGGAGTTAACGGGATCGAACCGCTGACCCTCTGCTTGTAAGGCAGATGCTCTCCCAGCTGAGCTAAACTCCCTAGAGCTAAGCGACTTCCATATCTCACAGGGGGCAACCCCCAACTACTTCCGGCGTTC